>NZ_JBYVEB010000109.1:0-9748 GCF_058117085.1 Chryseobacterium sp. CG10_8
TTAATTTTTGTTTTTCCCAGACAAAAGTCGACAATAAAATTGACCAATTGAAGACTGAAGAAGATGTTCAAGAATTTGTTCGTTCAGTTTTACCAAATGATTCGACATTAAGAAAATTTCAATTACTGAGGATTAAAGATTTCAATGAACATGTAGTAAGTAGTAATCTTTATCAAAAGGTTGCAGACAGTTTGAATATAAATAATACTTTTTACAAAGGAGATTTTGATGAAAATGGCTTAACTGATTTGGTTTTTATTGGAGATAATAAATGCTGCAAAGGCGGATATTATGATAATGAAAAAAAGAAATTTCTTGATTTTTCATCAAATTTCAGTGCTCTTGTTCTTTTTGATTTCGGCACACATTATAGTATCAAAGAATTAACTCCCAATCATTTTGATTGTGTCGTTCCAAGAGTTATAAAAGAAGAAGGAAAATATTACATACAAGTATTTTATGTTCAAAGTATAGAAGATTTTACGTCAGACAATTTAAGATTTAAAGAAAAAGTAATAAATAAAGTTCTTACGTACAAATTTGGAAATTTTGTAGAACATAATTCGGCACCTTCTAACTTTAAAATTCAAAAAATTCAATTTTCAACTTCTGGCTGTTATGGAACTTGTCCTATGTTCGATTTAGAGCTAAATATACCAAATGAGATTTCAAAATTAAGAGCCCGTCATAATAATTTTAGTGAAGAACAAATCGATTATAAGGATTTTGAAAAGGAGGAAGGAAATTTTTCTACAATTATACATTTCAAGGATTTTTTGGAACTATCAGATATTATTAATTACAAAGTTTTCACCAGGCTTAATAATGATTATTGGGCAAATTGGACAGACGACCAGACTTCTGTTATAATGATTTCTTATGACAATGGAAAAACAAAAACTATTAGGGATTATGGATTAGTTGGCACCTATGGCTTAAAACTATTGTACAAAAAATTATTTGACATTCGTTTCAATCAAAACTGGAACGCAGTGACAGGAAAATAAGCAAATTACTATTTTAGCAATTGTTACATTCTTTCATAAATTATGCAATGAAATTCTTTTTTAACGTATTCTCTTTACTTCTATTGCTATCTTGTTCTGCACAAAAACAAGATAGCAATTACCTACAAATCCAATACAAAGCTGGTGCTTGTTTTGGATTTTGTCCAGTGTTCGAAATCACCATTAATCCTGATAGAACTGCCACCATCGACGCCGAAAGATTTACCTTTTCGGAAGGACGAAGCAAAGATGATTTTTCATTAGAAAAAGAAGGAGTTTTCACGACAACAATTAAGAAGAATGACTATGAAAGGCTTGTTCAGCTTTTGAATGAAGCAGATATCAAGTCTTTGAAAAACCGCTATGGAGATCGAAATATCACCGATTTACCCACTTCTCACCTAATCATCAAATTCGCAGACGGTACAGAAAAAGATATCGAAGATTATGGCAAATCAGGAACTGAAAGGCTTATTGCAATTTACGATTTTATAGAAGCGCTTCCCAAGAATCAAGAATGGAAAAAAGTAGAATAATTTTTAGCTTCAAACCATATAAAATAATGAATTCATCATTTCTTTTCTAAAGAAAAAACGATATAAAAATAAATAGTCTATCTTTGCCAACTATTTCGCGGCATTCTTAAGCCAATTAATTAAAGCTTTGTAGGAATCTGGTATTCTTCTTACGCTCTTATGCTCAAAAATGTTGAAGTAAAATACTTCGCCCGCATACATTTTAAACATTTATTAAATTGTTATTTACTGACTTAAAATTAATTAAGCCCATCTTAGATGCGCTTCAACACGAGGGTTATGAAAAACCCACTCCTATTCAACAAAAAGCGATTCCTTCCGTATTAGAAGGTAGAGACTTATTAGGAACAGCACAAACTGGAACAGGAAAAACCGCAGCATTCGCGATTCCAATTCTTCAAAATTTACATTTAAAAAACCAGAAAAATCGTCATATCAAAACGTTAATTCTTACGCCAACACGAGAATTAGCGATCCAAATCGAGGAAAGTTTTCACGCTTATGGCAAGAATCTTCCATTAAAAACATTGGTAATCTTCGGAGGTGTTAAGCAAGGTGCTCAAGAAGCCGCTCTTAGAAGAGGAACCGACATCTTGGTCGCAACACCTGGAAGATTACTTGATTTTATCGGACAAGGTATTGTTTCGCTCAAAAATCTTGAAATCTTCGTCCTTGATGAAGCCGACAGAATGCTTGATATGGGATTTGTACATGATGTTAAGAGAATTATTAAACTATTACCTCCAAAACGTCAAACTTTATTCTTTTCAGCAACTTTTCCAACCGAAATTGAAGAATTAGCTAACTCGATGTTGACCAAACCTGTAAAGGTGGAAGTTGCACCCGTTTCTTCAACTGCAGACACGATTAAGCAAGCCATTTATTTTGTAGATAAAGAAAATAAACTTGATTTGTTGACACATATTCTACAAAATGATATTTCAGAATCGGTTTTGGTTTTTTCAAGAACAAAACACGGTGCTGATAAAATTGCAAGAAAATTGCAAAAAAGTCAGATCACCGCTGAAGCAATCCACGGTAATAAATCGCAAAATCAGCGTCAAAATGCTTTAGGAAACTTCAAATCGGGTAAAACAAGAATCTTGGTTGCAACCGACATTGCGGCTCGTGGAATTGACATTGACGAACTGAAACATGTTATCAACTTTGAGCTTTCCGACGTTTCTGAAACATATGTACATAGAATCGGTCGTACTGGTAGAGCTGGTGCAGAAGGACAATCAATCTCATTTGTGGATGGATTAGACCTTATTAACCTTAAAAACACAGAAAAACTTATTGGGAAAAAAATTCCTGTGGTCAAAGATCATCCTTATCATACCGATGATTTGACGGTTCAAAAAAGGGACAGCAATAACAAACCTTTCGTTCCAAAGCCAAAACCTCAGTCAAGAGAAGATGTTGGTTTCAAAAAACCGAAAAATAAAGGATTTTTTAGAAAAAAATAACCTCCCATTTTCAAAAATTCGCACAATTAATTCCATAATAAAAGGCTAACCGATTGGGTTAGCCTTTATTATTTATTTTAGATTCTTTATTTAGAATTTACCAATATCTTGACGATAATATGCATAATCAAAATTGATTGAAAGCGCGTCATCGTACACTTTTTCTCGTGCTTCTTCGTAAGTATCACCAGTAGCAACTAGGTTAAGAACTCTTCCTCCAGTAGTAAGGATTCTATCTCCATTCGCAGAAGCTCCAGAAAACAAGACATCACTCTCATCTACTTTGTTAATTCCTTTGATTTCAAAACCAGTATCAAATCTTCCAGGATAACCTCCAGAAGCCATTACCAAACAAACTGCTTTTTTGTTTTTGAAACTTAAATTAATCTCGTGACCATCAATACAATCCATAATCACATCATACAAATTATTCTCCAAAAGAGCCATCAAAACCTGAGTTTCAGGGTCACCAGAGCGCATGTTGTACTCTAGAAGATGACAACCATCCTTGGTAACCATCAAACCAAAAAACATAAATCCAGAGAAATTAAGATATCTGTCATTAAGCCCTGCCAAAGTAGGATTCAAAATGTTAGCTTCAAAATCTTCAAAATGCGCTTCTGTGAACTCTGGACTTGGTGCAACACTTCCCATACCACCTGTATTAGGTCCTTTATTACCATTTCCAGCTTTTTTATAATCTTTTGCAGCGATACAAGGGTAAATTTTCTTTCCGTTGGAAAAGGCAATAATAGAAGCTTCAAATCCTTCTAAATATTCTTCAATCACTACTTGAATACCAGCATCTCCGTAGATTTTGTCAATCATGAAATCATGGATCGTTTTCATTGCCTCATCTCTGTTAAGCGCAATTACAACTCCCTTTCCTTGAGCTAGACCAGAAGCTTTCACCACAACTGGATAATTCTTCTGAGCTTCCAGGTGTGCTTTTGCATCAATATAAGAATTGAAAATATGTGCAGCTCCAGTTTTAACACCATATTCTTGCATAAATTGCTTAGAATAAGCCTTGCTTCCTTCCAAAAGCGCAATTTTCTTTTCTGGTCCAAAGATTTTCAAACCTTTCTTCTTGAATTCGTTAACAACACCTTCAACCAAAGGAGCTTCTGGACCTACAATAGTAAGGTCGATAGCTTCTCTTTCCGCAAAAGAAACCAACTCATCGATTTTAGTAATATTAACATTAGTTCCTAGCTTTGCAGTGGTTGCATTTCCCTTTGCAAAAAATAATTCGCTAACTCTCGAATCTTCAGCCAATTTCTTTCCAAAAGCGGATTCTCTTCCTCCGTTTCCTATGATTAGTATTCTCATTTTGATTTTTTAGTATTTTACAAATTTACAAATTTGACACTGAACAATAAAATTAAATTGCACAAGAATGTGCCGATTTTATAACGTTTTCAGCAAATTTTAATTAATGTAGAAAATGACGCATCCCAGTAAACTGCATCGGAATTCCGTATTCGTTGGCAGCGTCAATACTTTCCTGGTCTCTCATACTTCCACCTGGTTGAATAAGTGCTTTGATTCCTTCCTTAGCACAGAAATCTACGACGTCTCGGAACGGGAAAAAAGCATCAGAAGCCAATACCAAATCTCCACTGAATTTTTCTTTAGCTCTTTGTACAGCTTGTTCAGTTGCCCAAATTCGATTGACTTGTCCACCTCCAATTCCTAAAGCTTGAATTCCGTTAGAAACGACAATTGCATTGGATTTCACATATTTAACGACACGTTGAGCGAAAAGCAAAGCTTTTTGTTGTTCCGCAGTTGGCTCTGTTGAAGTCATTGTTTTGATATCCTGAGAAAACTGATTATCATTGTCTTGAACCAAAATTCCGCCATCAATTTTCACCCAAGTCTGCGCATCGGAAACTTGATTTTTAATTTTAATAATTCTAAGGTTCTTTTTCTTTCTTAAAATTTCTAAAGCATCCAAATCAAATTCAGTTGCCATTACAATTTCTAAGAAGGTTTTATTCAATTCTTCTGCTGTTGCTGCACTTACTTTATAATTCATAGCTACAATTCCACCAAATATGGAAACGGGGTCGCATTCGAAAGTCTTTTGATAGGTTTCTAAAGCGGAAGCTCCAATTGCTACACCACAAGGCGTGGAATGTTTAACCGCACAACAAGCCATATCTTCTTTGAACTCATTAACGACTTTCCAACACAAATCCATATCTCTTAAATTATTGAAAGACAATTCTTTTCCTCCCAATATTTCAAAATCTTTCATTGCTCCGTTTTCAATCGTTGAAACGTAATAAGCCCCAGATTGATGTGGATTTTCACCATACCTCAAATCAGAAACTTTTTTGTAGGAAGCATTCAAATAGGTTGGATATTCTTCTTCCAATAACATTTTAGAAATTGCTGCATCATAAGCGGAAGTTAAATTGAAAACTTTTCCAGCTAATTTTTTACGTGTTTCTATAGTTGAGTCACCAGAATTTTGTATTTCTTCCTGAACTTTAGCATAGTCAGAAACGTCCGTAATAACCGTAACACTCTTGAAATTTTTAGCAGCAGAACGTAACATAGAAGGTCCACCAATATCGATGAATTCGACCTTTTCGTCCAAAGAAATGTCTTTGTTAGCGTTCTCGAAAAACGGATAAAGGTTAACAATAACCATATCAATTAAACCGATTTCGTATTCAGCAACGGTTTTCATATGCTCTTCGTTATTGCGAACCGCCAAAAGTCCACCGTGAACCTTCGGATGCAAAGTCTTTACTCTACCATCCAACATTTCGGGGAAGTTGGTCACTTCATCAATCTGAATTGGATTGAGTCCTGCATTTTTAAGGTGCAGAAATGTACCACCTGTTGAAATGAGTTCGTAGTTTTGATTTTCTAAAAATTGAGCAAACTCTGTCAATCCAGTTTTATCGGAAACAGAGATTAACGCACGTTTTTTTGACATTTTTATTTAGATATTAGATGTTAGATTTCAGATATTAGATATTAGATTTTTTTATTTCATCATGGAATAAATTCCAAGGTTATATATTTTCGTTCCTTCGGAATGAATTCCGAGGCTAATCATATTCGTTCCTTCGGAACGATTAGTTCAATATTTTTTCAATTGCCTTTGGGAAAATATCGTATTCAACTTTATGGATTTTTTGAGCTAAAGTTTCGGGTGTTTCGTTTTCAGCAACACCAACCTTTCCTTGAAGAATAATTTCGCCTTCATCAACGCCTGCAGTTACAAAATGAACTGTTGCCCCACTCTCCTTTTCTTTTGCATTAATTACAGCTTCGTGAACGTGATGTCCCCACATTCCTTTTCCGCCAAATTTTGGTAACAAAGAGGGATGAATATTGATGATTTTTCCATTCCATTTTTCAGTAAAACCTGAAGTAAGAATCGACAAAAACCCTGCACAAACAATTAAATCGGTATCGGTTGGAAAAACTTCATTCAGTCTATCGCAAAAATCCTTTCCTCTCTTCAATAGAAGATATGGAATATTTTCATTTTCTGCACGCTGAAGTCCAAAGCATTCTCTATCGGCAACCACCAAAGAAACTTTCGCATTGGAAATTTCTCCCGCCTTAATACAATCAACAATCCTCTGCAAATTGGTACCAGAACCGCTTACTAAAACAACTATATTTTTCATATACAAGAGCCAGGAACCAAGAACCAAGACCAAGAATAATCTCGTGTCTCGATTCTCGTGTCTATTCTAAAATTATTTTCTCTTCATTTTCAATAATTTCACCAACTAAATAAGCGTTTTCAATAAGTGACAATGCTTTTTCAGCTAAAGATTCGTCCACTACGACAACCATTCCAACGCCCATATTAAACGTTCCGAACATTTCCATTCTTTCGATGTTTCCTCGTTTTTCTAACTCTAACATCACGTCTGGAATTTGGATTTTTGAAGTATCAATCTTCGCACATAAATCATTTGGAATAATTCTAGGAACATTCTCGATTAATCCTCCTCCAGTAATATGAGCAATACCAGAAACTTCAAGGTTTTCTAATAATTTGAAAACATCTTTATAGTATAATTTGGTTGGAACCAAAAGTGTTTCATACAATGGCTTTCCTTGGAAATCTTCTTCAAAATTTGGGAAAATTTTTCTCACCAAAGAAAATCCATTGCTGTGAAATCCAGAACTTGGTAACGCAATAATTTTATCTCCCGTTTTGATTTTAGAACCATCAATAACTTGATCTTTTTCTACAATACCAACGCAGAATCCAGCCACATCGTAATCTCCAGGTTGGTACATTCCAGGCATTTCTGCGGTTTCACCTCCAATTAAAGCACATTGATTGTCTTTACAAGCTTTTACCATGCCCATTACGATTTCTGCGGCAACATCTGCATCCAGCTTTCCACAAGCTAAATAATCTAAGAAAAATAATGGTTTTGCACCGTGACATAAAATATCATTTGCACACATTGCAAAACAATCAATACCAATAGAATCGTACTTTTGGGTATCTAAAGCTATTTTTAGTTTTGTTCCAACACCGTCCGTTCCAGAAACTAAAACGGGATTTTTGTATCCACCAATTTCATAAAAAGCCCCGAAACTTCCCAAACCAGTAAGTACATTCTTGTTATGTGTTTCTGCAACTGCAGATTTAATTTTGTCAACTGTTTTGTAACCCTCTTCCTTATCAACTCCCGCAGATTTGTATGTGTTGCTCATTTTTATTTTTAGATATTAGACTTTAGATATAAATTTTGTATATAAAATTCAACTCAATATTATTTAAATTATTTAATAAAAAAAGCCGACAATCTTATCGATTATCGGCCGTTATTTTAGTTCAGAATTTTAGCGTCAGTCTTCTTTTCCTTCTTTGAAAGGTCTGGAAATTCACTAAAAATGTTCTGAATTTTCACTTCTTTTTTACTTTATGCAAAAGTAAGATTTTAAAATCAAATTCCCAAAATCGTTTTTAGATTTTAATATCATAAAAACAGAAAAAGTGTTTTCAATACTCAAATTTTGGCTAAAGCCATAAAATCTATTTTTTTTGTAGACGAGCTAGAGACTACCTCTATTGAATTGATTTAGATTTTATGCAGATAATTATTTTCAAAAAAACATTTCCAAAAATCGTCAACAAGAATTGTCTCGAAATTCCTTATTTTTGCACATTCAAAAAAAACAAACTATGGCTTCAGGATTTTTTGCTATTCTTGACGATATCGCAGCATTAATGGATGATGTTGCGGTGACAGCAAAGGTTGCAACTACAAAAACTGCGGGAATTCTTGGTGATGACCTTGCGGTAAACGCTGAAAAAGCGACAGGTTTTTTATCTTCAAGAGAAGTCCCTGTTCTTTTGGCAATCATGAAAGGTTCTTTTATCAATAAATTGATTATTATACCAATTGTATTTTTTCTTCAATGGTTGTATCCTCCTGCTACAAATATTGTATTGATTTTAGGTGGGTTTTATTTGGCTTATGAAGGTGTTGAAAAAATTATAGAATTCTTATTTCATCGTGACAAAAAAGGTCATGAAGTAATTGAAGAAGCTGATGAAATCGAAGAAGAAGGAGAGGATACCGAAAAAGAAAAAGTTCGTTCTGCCATTACAACAGATTTTATTCTTTCATTAGAAATTGTCATCATTGCTTTGGCTTCTGCTAAAGAAGGTTATGAAGCTTTAAAATCACAATTCGATCCTTTACTAGTCGAAATTACTACCGTTTCTATTGTTTCGATTATTGCTACTGTTGGTGTTTATGGAATTGTAGCTCTTATTGTTAGAATGGACGATGCTGGTTTCAAATTGATTAGAAAATCAAATGGAAAAGGATTTTTTAATTTTCTTGGTGAAACGCTTGTTAAGGCCCTCCCAATCGTAATAAAAGTTTTAGGTATTGTTGGAACGATTGCCTTGATTTTGGTTGCCGGTGGAATCTTTGCACACAACATCGATTGGTTGCATCATCATTTTTTACCAGAATTCAATGCAATGGCGAGAGAAGCTCTTTTAGGAATTATAGGTGGCTTGGTGATGATCCCGATTTTTACATTAGGGAAAAAAGCATTTTCTCTGGTTAAGAAATAACTTTTAAATAGATATATAAAAGAGCGTTCAGTATTTGATTGAACGCTCTTTTTTTTCAAATTTCATTTAAGAAAAACGAGATTTAACTAATTCTAATTTTTCTTGGAATTCAGTATTCTTTTCTTCGTCAATAATTCCTTTTCCAACTTCAAAAGTTTCGTTGAACTTAGGAAGAACAAAGTTAGTAATCACCTCTGCTCCACTAAATGGTGCACGTTTCATAAAAACTTCAGAAACATTTTTGCCACCTCCAGGACCTGGTGCTGTTGATAGAAGAAAAATGGGCTTGTCACCAAATGCTTTTCTATCTTTCACTCTTGAAACCCAATCAAAAACATTTTTGAAAGCCGCAGTATAAGCTGAATTATATTCTGCCAATGAAATCAACAAAAGGTCAGAAGCATCAATCTTTTGAGCAAATTCCACCGCCATTGGATGAAATCCAATGGCACGCTCTCTATCGGAGCTAAACAAAGGCATTTCGTAGTCGTTAAGGTCAAGCAATTCCACTTCATCATTGGGGAATTGAGCCGCCGCAAATTCAACCAATTTTTTGTTGATTGAATCAGAAGATATACTTCCTGCAAATGCAAGTATTTTCATATTGTAATAAATTTGGTTAAAGATAAAATAACTAACTTTATAAAAACT
>NZ_JBYVEB010000110.1:0-9746 GCF_058117085.1 Chryseobacterium sp. CG10_8
AATTTTTGTTATCAATAGCTTTAAGATTGATATATTCTAAAAATATAGCAAATGCCATTGCAAAATAGATGTAACCTTTATCAATTGGTTGATCTAAGCTTTCCATAACTAAAGAAATTCCGATGAGTAAAAGAAAAGCCAGTGCTAACAATTTGATGCTGGAATGTTTGTTGATGAACTTACTGACTTCATTAATGAAATACATCATTATAATCATGGCTACAATTACCGCTGCGATCATTACGGAGACATGTTCTGCCATTCCGACAGCAGTTATCACGGAATCTATGCTAAAAACAATGTCCAGTAAGCCGATTTGTATAACGGTTTGTGTTAATGACAATACTTTTACGTTTTTATTTTCTTTTTTCTTTCCTGCAACATTGTCTTCAATTTCTTTAACACTTTTGTAAATGAGAAAAATTCCTCCAGCAAGCAAAATAATATCTCTTCCAGATATAGCTAATCTATCATGCCAAACTCCCCCAATGTGAAAAATGTCATCGAGGTTAATGATCGGTTGAGTTAGGGTAAGAATTTTAGAAATAGAAAGTAGAAAAATAATCCTCATAATGAGCGCAAGCCCAAGCCCAAGTATTCTCGCTTTTTTCTGTTGATTTACGGGCAATTTATCTGTCTGTAAAGTGATAAATACAATATTGTCTATGCCCAAGACAATTTCCATTATTACAAGAGCAAAAAATGAAGCCCATGTTGATGGATTGTTAAGAATTTCCACGGTAAATAGTTTTCTATAAAGTTATAAAAAAAAGATTGGCATCTAGTAATTTTTTATAAAAAACTCATTTTAAGGATTTTAATTAAAATAAAAGAAAGAACAAAAAAACTACTTCCTGATTGAAAGTAGTTTCTTTACTATTATTTTCCACCGCCACCGTCTTTTTCAACATTGGATTTGGAAGTGTCTTTTACTTTTTGGTTTCCGAATCTTTTTACAAATACAAAGGAAATTCCTCTGCTATTCCATTGGCTGATGCTTCTGAAGGTTCCAATTTCTGAATAGGTTGTTCGGTCATAACTATTAATCCCAAAGATGTTATTAAGTCTGATGGTTGCTTCCATTTGAGTTTTAGCAAAAATTTTGGTCGCCGAAATCCCATGATAAACATTCATCCTATTTCCAATGGAGTTACCATCGCTTGATGTGTAAGCATTAGCCCAACCATTGATGTTGATATTCTTGTTCCACAGATTGGTATAAGAAATATTGGTGCTACCTGTAATGTTGGTAAAATAGCTGTCAGCGTTAATGTTGTTTCTCGAATTAAAGTCGCTGTTGTCTGTATAATTTAAGTTAAGACTCAGATTGACATTGAGTTTGTTTTTGAGGAAAGTCTGATTGGTGTTAAAACTAAAAGTATAACGTTCGGCTCTTCCATCGAAATTAACAGGCGCAGAAATCGTTTTACCATCCTCAATGAAATATGTATTCCAGTAGTCATGGTTAATAATACGATAAGAAGCGGAGAAGAAATATTTTTTATACATGCCGAGTTTTAATCCAAATCGGTCACTTGGATTGGGTTGTAAGTCCATGTTTCCTCGATAATAGTACCCACTTTCGCTTGGATAAAGAAATGGACTGAATTCTCTATAATAAGGTCTCCAAATATTATGATTGTACGTCATCGTCAAATTATAATTATCAGAGAAATTGTATTTAAGCAAAATATTAGGGAGCCATGAATTATACGATGTTGATCGTTGTATGTTGTCGTTTTCCAATGTTTGGGTATAATTCATATTTTCGAACCTTAATCCCAATCTAGCCTCTAATTTCTTGAAAATAGTTTGACTATAGTTGGCATACAGAAAACTGAAATTTTCTTGATATCTAAAAAGGTCCGGGCTTCCATCCGAATATACCCATTGACTGCTATCATAAGAAAATAGATTATAGGGGATTTCGTTGTTTTTGAAGTTGATTTTACCTCCGGCTTCTAGTTGTCCTCCATCTTTTCCGATGGGTTGGGAATAGTCTACTTTTATCGAATAATCACGGTCTTTATCATCTCCAATAATTTTTGTCCCATAATAATTAACATTGTCATATCTGAGGTAATAATTTTCAGTTTCTTGACTGAAATTGTTAACTACCAAATTGACATCTAAAATTTTGTTTTTGATTTTATCGTAATACTTATAGAATAAGTTAGCACCCATATTGCGATAAGTATCGTTGGAGTTTTGATTTTGAGTAAAATAACTTTGAGAAATATTATTGATAAAGTTCTCAGAGGTCATATCAGAATTTCCTGTTGACTTTGATTGATAAAATTCCAAAACCAATCCAATATTATTTTTCTCATCCAACTCATACTCTGTACTTGAACTAAAAGACGGCGAAGAATAAGACGAATTGGATTCGCCATCGATTAAAGTAGTTGATTGGTTAGCGTATAAATAATTTTCGTTGCGGTAAGTAGAAACATAATCTCCATTATAGTAACCTCCAGTTAAACTCTGTGAAAGTCCTTTTTTGTGATAATTGAGATTAAGATTGGCATATTGGGAGTTCTTTCGGTTCTGGGTGTTGGACATGGAGATGCTTCCTTTGGTTCCTTCGTTATCCAGTTTTTTTAGAACAATGTTGATAACAGGTCCAGACGAATCATATCGAGAAGAAGGAGTTGTGATGACCTCGATCTTCAAAAGATTTTCTGCAGCAAGAGTTTTTAGATATTCTTTGAGTTCTTTTCCCGTAAAGACAGATTTTCTATCATTAATGTAGACGACAACAGATTCTCCTTCTGCTTTGATGTTATCATTGTTGTCAATACTAACTAGAGGAGCCATCTGTAAGACATCCCAAGTGGTATTTCCAGCGATTACCGAACTATTGGCAACATTGAAAACTGTTCTATCGGCTTTGTTCTCAATCGTAGGTTTTTTGGCTACAACAACGACTTCATCTATTTTTTTCTGGGTTTTTGCAGTATCGTTTTTGGTAGTTTGCGCCGATACCATTACCATCGACAATAATGCGATGGTGATTAGGGTAATCCTCATTCAGGTGTTTTTTTAGATAAGACACCCAATATGATAGTTTTGTTACAAGACTTGTGATTTAATGTTTTGAGCTGATCAAAGATGATTCTATATTTTCTTCCTCCATAAGTATTTTTGAGGTGATGATACGCTACTTTAAGATATTGGTAAACAAGTTAATTCATGGAAATGGAACAAAAAAAAGAACCGTTTGGCTCACGCGAAACGGTTCTAAAAAAAACACAAATGATGAAAAAAAAATAAATTCTATGAAGAATTTGATGGTTTAAAGATATAACAATTACTTCAATAAAAATACTCCAAAAGGTTAAAAAATTACTCCAAAAAGTTTTTTTGTAATAATATATCTTTTTTGCTTCTATTTATGGAGGTTTTTGAAATTATGTAGTTATAATTGTTAGTCATAAATCTTTATTATTGTCAAATGTACTAAAAAACTTCGACTACTTCGTCAATTTTTAGTCTAGACTTAGGTTTTATCTGAGGTCTATTGTAATCCTCTTTGTCTCCGTGTCCAACGGCTAAAGCAAGGATTGGATGATAGTTTTTCATGTGTAAAATTTGAGCATACTTGCCTGTCTCAATTCCTTCCATTGGAGTCGTGTCTAGTCCTAAAGCTGCGCTTGTATTGAGGGCGATTCCTAAAGCTAAATATACTTGTCGGATAAACCAGTTTTTGATTTCCTCTTCGTTCATACCTCTTATTGCAGAATTATAAACGTCACGAGTTGATTCTGGCAGTTTCTCGTCAACTATTTTTTGAAATGCATCTAAGTCACTGGGATAGCTAAATACAATTAATAAATCAGCTTGATTGATTTTTTCCTCATTAAAGAGAGAAGCACTGGCTAGTCTTGATTTGATTTCTTGGTCTTGCACAAAAGTGAATTTCCAAGGTTGGATATTGATAGATGAAGGACTTAGCCTTAATACTTCTTTGAGTTCAGCAATTTTAACTTCTGATACTTTTTTGGTCGTATCATATTTTTTTGTAGCATAACGACCAGTTGCTAATTCGAACGGTGTTTTCATTTTCTAAATTTTTTGGTTAAAATTTCTATTACAAAGGTATCGTTGTAATATATTAGTGGTTATCCAAAAAAGTTAAATTTTTGCTCCAAAAGGTCTATATTTGAAAAAAAAACACCTCATTTCGAGGTGTTTTTTAGTTTTTATTAATAATTCGTGTTTACTTTCTGATGTACATCAATGTGTTATCGCCTTTTTCGTTATAGAGTTTTAATTCTTTATTAGTCACAGTGTAAGACCTTACTTCAGCAAGTGCAGGTTTGTACTCACTAGAGAGATTTCCTTTGTCAAGACACGCTCTCATAGTCGCGACTTTCGAATCAAGGATGATTTTCTTGTCAGTCAATTCTGTAATATCTCCCGAATGGTTGTTGCAACCATCGAGACCAGAAAATGTTTTATCTCTCAATTGGATATTGAGTGTTGGGATTTCTGCCATTTTATTGATGGGACGCTGGTTGATTTTTACCAAAATCCATTGCCCATTTAAAAAAGCCGAATTATCATCAATCTTTTTTAATTCTTTTTTTAAAGTGTATTCAATTGAAGAAGCATCAGCTGGGACTTTCGATGCGTCCAATTGTTTTTGAGTAACGGTGATTCTTTTAAGAACTCCAGGTTCAAAAGTGAAACCTTTGATTGGAGCGTAAAAATTCTCCCATTCTCCAGTGTGATAATCTTCACTCTTGTTGATTAAGAGCGTAGAAACTTTTCCAGCTCCTGCAGAAGCTTCGGTTTTGTATCCAGCTACCCAAAAGGTTGTTTCATCGCCTTTGGATTGGTTGCTGGCGCAAGATTGTAGAATGATTGTCATAACAATGCTTAAAATTAGTAAATAGGTTTTCATGGTTCATTTTTTTTAAGGTTAATATTAAATTTAGTTTTTATGTATAGTTTCATTTTAAGGTTTTGATTTTAACGTTTTTAAAAATATTTTTTCCGAAGATCATTTAGCTTACTGCTTTCACTTGGCTAGGCAGGATGCCATGTTGGTTTCTAAAGGCTTTTGAGAACTGGCTTAGATTAGAGTATCCCATCAAATAGCCAATTTCTGATACGCTATATTTACCTAACATCAGAGCTTCCATTGATTTATTCATTTTATTAGAAAGATGATATTGGTAAGGAGTTGTTCCGAAAATCTGCTTGAAAAGTTTTTTGAATTTTGATAAACTCATTCCAGCTATTTCGGTTAGCATTTCTAATGTAATTTCAGCATTGGTGTGTTCGTCGAGGTAATTGCGAACCGTTATTATTGCTTCTAAATCATCAGGATGAATCTGTCCATTATTATGATTGAAAATCGAGTCGCGTTCCTTTATATTATTGTAAAGGTAGTCAATTATTTGGAGTACATTGGAGAAGGTAGTTATTTTGTTATCTCGAAAATCAATTTTTTTCAACAGATCCTTTACTTTATAATTGAGGTTTTCGGCAAAATAAATCGGTTCGTCAGAATGGAAAAAATCTCTAATATGTTCTCTATCTATCAGAACATTTTCGAATAACCACTTTTTCGTAAACAAAATATGTATGATTTGCAGGTTTTTGTTCACTGGCATTACCATTCTTGAAGAGGCGGCTGATGAAGTTAGTACAAGACATACATCATCGAATCCAATAGAGAAGTTCTTGTCGTCAATTTTTCTATTAATCTCGGTATGGAATAAGAAAAAATCAATGAGAAAAAAATCATTACTCTTGGTGGCGCCACGGACTAATTGAAGTTCTTCATATAGTTTGAAGTCCATCTTTTGCACCCATAATCCTGGCTGTAACTCAATGTATTCGAAATATCCTTCACCGAAATCAGGCTGCAGATTCCCTCTGGTTCCCTCGACTTTGATGGGAAGATATCTTCCTACCAAATCGTACCAGACTTCTGGTTCGGTTAATAAATAATCTAATCTTTTCATGTTATTTGGTTTTTTTCTGCTTTTAAGTTTTGTTTAAAAAATCACTAATGACTTTCTCAGCAATTTCCCTACCATAATCTATTTGATTTTTAGCTTTAAAGAAATCAAATATTTCGCAATTATCACGAGACAGCTGTATCAAGATATCTGGCGGGTTTTTCATCAATGAATCTTTTGTATTGGATTCAATCAATACACTGATGGTCTGAGTCAGCACGCTGAAATATGACGCCATTTTTTTTGATTTGTTACTATTACTACAAGTTGTAAAAGCATTGGCATCGACGACAATCAATAGTTCATTTTTATTTTTTTTAGCAAATTCAATTGGGATATTGTTGAGGATTCCTCCATCTACCAAAACGTCATTTTCGATTTCAACAGGAGAGAAGATGGTTGGGATTGCGACCGAACATCTCATGGCGTCATAGATATCACCTTTATTGATGGCTAAAGTTTCTTTCGCATACAGTTTGGTTGCAGTAATGGTTAGTGGTATAGGTAAGTCTTCTATATTTTTTGTGGGAAAAAGCTTTTTCATTTTTGCGAAAACGCGATTTCCCTTGAGTAATCCACGTCTTTTGAGAGAAATATCAATTAGGTCAAACGCTTGATATTTTTTGATGTTAACAACCCAGTTTTTGAAATTTTGAAGTTCTCCCATGGCATACAAGCCACCAATGACAGCCCCCATAGATGTCCCAACAATACTCTTAACTCGAAATCCTTTTTCTTCCAAAACCTCGATCACTCCAATATGTCCAAAACCTCTCGCACCGCCTCCTGATAAGACGAGGGAGACGTCACGATATTGCTTCTTTTTGGATGAGGATGTGAAGAAAGAAATCAATGCGATTTTTTTATTTAAAATTACAAAAATTGTTTCAACTTAAAATAAATATCTTTGCAAAATGATAAAGACCTTTGCCGACTTCGATTTACAAGAAAAATTGTTAGATGTTCTTGCAGATTTAGAACTTTTTGAACCGACACCAATTCAGGAAAAAAGTTTGAGACCAATTCTCTCTGGTAGAGATGTAATGGGTATTGCACAAACAGGAACTGGGAAGACTTTGGCTTATCTACTGCCGATTCTTAAAACCTGGAAATATAATAAAAATGGTAATCCTACCGTCTTGATTCTTGTTCCAACAAGGGAACTGGTAGTTCAAGTTGCTGGAATTTTAGAAAAATTGACGGAAAATCTTACAACAAGGGTTATTGGAGTTTATGGTGGTAAAAATATTAATACGCAGAAGTTACTTTTTAACGATGGTTGCGATATTTTGGTAGGTACACCAGGTCGAGTGATGGACTTATCCATTGACAATGCAATTTCTTTAAAAGAAGTTCAGAAGTTAGTCATTGACGAATTTGATGAGATGCTTAATCTTGGATTTCGCCCACAGCTGACGCACATATTTGAAATGATGAAGGAAAAGAGACAAAATATTTTGTTTTCTGCGACTATGACCGAAGCTGTTGACGAAATGCTTCATGAGTATTTTCCTCACCCAATAGAAATTTCACTTGCTAAGTCAGGAACGCCTCTTGAAAAGATTGAGCAGACTGCTTATAGAGTAGAGAACTTTAATACGAAGATTAATTTGCTTCAGTATCTTTTGGAACGTGAAGATGAATTGTCTAAGGTGTTGATATTCTGTAATAATAAGCGTCATTCTGATTATCTTTTTACGAAGATAGATGAGTTGTTCCCAGAACAATTCGACGTCATCCACTCTAATAAATCTCAAAATTATCGTCTTCGAGCAATGAAGAAGTTTCAAGATGAAGAAGTTAGAGGTATTATCACCACAGATATTATGGCTAGAGGTCTCGATATTTCTGAGATTACTCATGTGATTAATTTTGAAATTCCTGAAGTTCCAGAGCAATACATCCACAGAATTGGTAGAACTGGTCGTGCCGATAAGGACGGGAAGGCAATTTCGTTTTTTACGGTGAAGGAAGAGCCGCAAATCTTAGAGATTGAAGTTCTGATGAATAAGGAGCTGACAATGGAAAGCTTTCCAGAATCTGTGAAGATTAATCCTCAAAAAATTGGCTCTGAGAAGGAAGAAATAGTAATGAAAAATGCTCATACGGTAAAACTTGGTGATGGAGGAGGAGCATTTCATGATAAAAAAGATAAAAATAAGAAAGAGAATTGGGGTGGTCCTCATAAAAGGAAAGCACCTAAAAAATTCGGAGCTAATCGAGCTCAACAAAAGACTAAATCAAAAGCAAAGCGAAAAAAATAAAGTTCGGAGTAATCCGAATTTTTTTTACTTTGATGGTGTGAAATAGAAATATTACAATTATTGCAAAGTAACTATATAAAAAAAGCCTGATTCAATCAGGCTTTTTTATATGTTTTCTATAATTTATTGATTATTTTGGTCTTACAAGATATAGATAGTCTTTGTCCAAAACGCCATCTCCATCGTAATCATTTTCAGTAATGTAGATTACTAACAAGTCATATTTTTCTTGTAGTACGTCATAATTTTCAACTTTATAGCTCTGAGTCTTACCATCCGTATAAATATCTAATTTCTGATTCTCTAAATCATAATGATATGTTGAGTTTTTCTCATAATTGGCGCAATTTCCATTAGCGTCTGTGTACGAGTAGTAGGTATTAAGTACGTAATCTAAAGTGAAATTATAAATAGTCAATGCTTCACAAGAATCTGGAGTGTTGGTAAATGTCACACCATTGGCATAGACTGTTGTACTTTTCATGATACTCCAATTTCCGTTAAGTAATTCACTTGGACCACTTTCATCTTTACAAGATTGAAAGCTTGAAAATAGTACAGAAAATAAAGCAAGAAGTAAGACTTTTCTCATAATTAATTTTTGTTTCAACAAATATAATTAAAAAAGTTATAAAAACTCTCAAATCAATTTTGATAAATGTAATTATCAAAAAAAGTTGAATAATTATAGGACTCGTCATTTCTAAAATGATTAACAAAGACTTATTATTCGAATTGGATGTTGTTTTGTTTTAATATTTCTTTAAAACGTTTCTCCTTTCCATCTTTCTTCATTTCTTGGTAAACCATGCCAATGAGTTTTTCCGCGTCAGAGCGATAAGGAGATTTGGTTTCATTATAGATTGTATAGGCTTTACAAAGATAGTCCAGACTATTTTCTGTTTCATTAAGATGTAAGAAAGATATTTGTCCAATTCCGTAGTAGACTTCTGCATCACCAGGATAGATCTTGTCTAATTCTTTGTATGCGTCAATTGCCTTTTGGTATTCTTTTTTGTAAATGTAGGCGACTGGTATATTTTGCAAAGGCATTTTTCCCTTTGGGTCAGCTTTGAGCGAGTTTTTGTAGGCATCGATAGCTTCGTCGTATTTATTTAACCGTCGATAGCAAATTCCCATATTATCCCAAGCAAAAGCGAAATCTGGGTCTTCTTTGACAGCCAGTTTGTAATTCTTGATTGCTTCTTTCCAATTCTGTTTTTCACCTTCATTAACACCAGCGAGATAAAATTGCATAGCAAGGTCATTTTTGCTGTGTGATTTATCGCTTTTAACATCGTTAGAAGCGATGAGAATTTTCATTCTAGGACAATTTTCCAAAAGGTAGCTTTCTACTTCGTAGTATACCAATTTGTAATCTTTGGAATTAGGATTGCTGTCGATTTCTATATTAACTTTCTTTTTGGATTTATCTTCTAAATCGACACTTTTTAATTTTTTTCCAAGTTGATAAGGAAGCACGATTTTGTCAATACACTCACTAATTTTT
>NZ_JBYVEB010000111.1:0-9636 GCF_058117085.1 Chryseobacterium sp. CG10_8
CAGTTTATTTAAACTAAACACTTAGTTTAATGAGAGTTAAATTTAATAAAAAACACAAAGGTTCGCAACTAAGTTATTTAAAACAACCCGTGCAATTCGGCTTCGATTTTTTCTAAAATCACACCGAAATCTTCTGGTCGGTCTACGAAATCCAAATCATCAACTTCAATTATCAACAACTTTCCTTCTTGATAATTAGAAATCCATTTCTCGTACTTTTCATTGAGCTTAGAAAGATAGTCAATGGAAATAGATGCTTCATATTCGCGACCTCTTTTATAAATTTTCTTTACGAGATTCGGTACATCGGACTTCAAATAAATGAGTAAATCTGGCGCAGAAACAAAAGATTTCATTAGGCTAAAAACCGAAGTATAGTTATTGAAATCTCTTTCTGAAAGCAGTCCCATGTCATTAAGATTCTCTGCAAAAATGTGCGCATCTTCATAAATCGTCCTATCCTGAATGATATTTTTACCACTTTCCCTGATTTCCTTCACTTGACGAAAACGACTCCCTAAAAAATAAATTTGCAATGCAAAACTCCATTTGCTCATATCTGCATAAAAATCCTCCAAATATGGATTGTGGTCAACATCCTCAAACTGCGCTTCCCATCCATAATGCTTAGAAAGCATAGTTGTTAAAGTAGTTTTTCCAGCTCCGATATTTCCTGTAATGGCGATGTGCATCTTTTATGTTATTGATGATTGATAAAATATATTTGATGTAAAATAAGTAAGAAAAAAAATCCAGTCAGAAAAAATTCATCATCGATTATCAATTAGCATTTACTTTTACGGGGTAAAGATAAAATTTGTCGTCCTTCCACTCAAAATAAGAATGGGTATTTTTATCCACAATTTCTGAATCTTCTCTTTCGAAGGCGGTTTCCAATTTCCCATTTTCGAATTTCGAAACCGAATGCTGAGAAATAGCCAAGATAATGTTATTCTCACGTCGCAATTTCCTACCTTCCTTGATTTCGGCTTCGTATTTCTTCTCACCTTTGAAATTATAGACCCAAAACTTATCCTCTGTCAAGACAAAAAACAAATTCTCATAAACCAAAATATCCTTAACTCCCATAAAATCAAAATAAAATGGGTACGAATTAATAATAAAGTCTTGTCGAAAATTATACTGTAACAACCTTTTCGAACTCTCATCGAGTATCCAAATTTGTTGCAAATCTTCAGCATAAGCCATCTTGACGAAACCAAACTTTTGCCTAAAATCAACCCTCTGAATCTCGTTAAGATTACCATCCATCATTTTGAGTTCTTGCGCATTTTCTGAAAAGAGAAAAATCGTCAAAGGATTTTGAACTCCCTGAACTTTAAAAGGAACCGTCATCATCATTTTGCCCATTTGATTTCCTATGGAATCGTATTTGGTGAAACTGAAATCTTTGTTTTTATAGAGATAAATATTGCGATAATCGTCCACAAAAAAATCTTGCACATCTCTAAGCTTCAAAGTATCAAACGGCAAAACCTTCTGCGCAGAAATAGTACAGAAAAAGAAAAGGAATATGAATTTTAAAAGATTCAAATTATGGTTTATTGTAAACCCTTGCAGAATTTTGAATTCTGAAAGAGCTATCCATTTTTAATCAAAAAAAATCAATTGATTTTTACTTCATAAATGGTGTCCCAGTTTTTTCCGGTCACCAACATATTGTCCCCTTTGAAGGTAATTCCGTTAAGCACTTTTTCTCCATCGGTTTCAGTATATTTTTTGGCAATTTCTGTAAAGTCAAATTTCCCTACAACTTCACCAGTAGCAGGATTAATCTTTAGGATAATAGGCTCATGCCAAACATTAGCATACACAAATCCATTGTGAAACTCTAATTCATTCAGTTGCTCATAGACCTGAGAATTTCCTGCAACAGAAACATATCTAACAAGTTTAGAAGGATCTGTGACATCTAAAAAATATAGATTTTTACTACCGTCTGATGCAATCAGATTTTTCCCATCATAAGTCAAGCCCCAACCTTGCTCCATTGCACTTGGATTAGGATATTCCTTAATCAATTTCAAACTTGACTTTTCATACTCATAAATAATTTTATTTTGCCAAGTTAGTTGAAAAATTTTGTCTCCCACAATGGTAGAACCTTCAGAAAAAATATCATTCCCTTGCTTTGTTGCAACAATTGGAGTGGTGGTTCCTAATTGATATTTTAGAATCTGAGATTCTCCTAACTGTCCATCACTTTCATAGATAGTGTTACCTTCCAACTCAAACCCTTGAACAAAGTTATCAGGATTATGAGGATAAGTCGTCACCAAAGTATAGGTTAACTGAGCTTCGGGATTTTTTGCAAAAACATTAATCGTCGCATCTTGTTCTAAGACTTTTCCATCCTTCTTTTTAACAACAAAAACTACGTCATTATCTCCCAATGTAAAAGTGCTTGGATCGATCTTCAGGTCTTTGATTTCTTTTTCACCAATTCTTAAAGAGATACTTTCTGCTTCATCAGTCACTTCATTTGGAAGCGTAATTTTATCTCCAAAATGATATCCGGTAGAAACCATTTCGAGATTATAGTTATTAAGGGTATTAAGAATTTCTTTGTCTTTGTTGCACGATGTCAATAGAACAAGTGCCAATATAGAAATGATGAAATGTTTTTTCATTTTAAATTTAAATTTTTTCAAAAATAAGAAAATTAGCCGTCAATCTCTTGGCCAAACTGTAAAATATATCCATTGTTGTCATAGATAGCGAACTCCCTCATTCGCCATAGGAAATCTTCAATTTCATAGCAAATTTTGGCCTTAGCATTGAGGTTTTGCCAAACTAAGTCTACATTAGTAACATTGAAATAAAATGAACCACTGAAACCCATCTTTGCGTAATCATGATGTTGATTAGGGCTTGAAAGCATCAATTCTACATTATCTTTATGAAGCGACGCCCATTGCCAATCATCATTGCGTTCACTTATTTCAAAGCCAAGAATTTCTGTATAAAATAGGAGCGTTTCTTCTAAATTATCAGTCCAGAGGATAGGACGCAGCGAGTTGAATTTGACATTCATATCTTTAGTCAATTAATCTTTGTCGGAAAAAAAATAAAATTCCCCATGTTCTGAGGAATTTTATCAATGAATATTTTTGGAAAATTAATTTTCAACAAAATTTTTCAAACTTTTCCCAACAATTTCTTTCCATCCGTTTTCGAAACTGTTATGAGAAAAATTTTCACCAAGATGATCAAAATTTTCGATTCCTTTATGAGTCAGTGTTACTACCGTTGCGTCGCCATCTTGCTCCAATTCCCATTTCACAAGTGTTGTTTCTTTAGAAATTGCCGGATACGTCCAAGTATGCTTTAGCTTTTGTTTTGGAGCTACCTCCAAAATTTCGCAATGGTGGTGATACATATCATCTTCAGACCCTGCGTAAAAACTAAACTCAGTATGAACTTCGGGTGCAAAATCAGGAATATCAAAATACCATTCCTTCATAAGACCTTTATCTGTTAAAGCGTTCCAAACCTTATCAACAGGTGCGTTTACACGTTCTTTTACAATAACATTATCATGCATAACTTTTAAATTTTTAGTGAACTTAAAGTTAAAAAAAATATTACAACTTTTCCAAGTTTTGGTTCATAATATTTAAAGTATTTTTGCATTTCATTCGTTCATTACTATATGATGAAAACACTCAAGAAAATGATTTTATACTTTTTGGTATTTGTTCTGATAATCGTTTTGGGAACATTTATTTTTATGCAGCAGCCCAGTTTTGGAAAACTCCCTTCAGGAGAAAGGTTAGAACGAAT
The DNA here is from genome assembly GCF_058117085.1 of Chryseobacterium sp. CG10_8. Classification (NCBI taxonomy): domain Bacteria; kingdom Pseudomonadati; phylum Bacteroidota; class Flavobacteriia; order Flavobacteriales; family Weeksellaceae; genus Chryseobacterium; species Chryseobacterium sp. CG10_8. The sequence goes on from NZ_JBYVEB010000111.1 coordinate 3,805, forward strand.
CAAAAAATCTCCTCAATACCGAGATGGAGCATTCCAAAACCAAAGCAACACCCCAAGTTTTGACGAAAACGCGTCATTTCTTGGCGTTTTATGGAGATTTATGACGGCAAAAGTTGACCATAAAACGCCTGAAAATCCCTATCAGTTTACAAAAACAGACCTGAAATCCATTCCAGCCAACGAAGATGTCTATATTTGGATGGGACATTCGTCGTATTATATTCAGATTAATGGATTAAAAATATTAGTGGACCCTGTTTTCAGTGGAAACGCGAGTCCTTTAAGCTTTACCACAAAAGCAATGGCAGGTTCTGATCTTTATACTACGGATGATATTCCGGAATTGGACTTACTCATTATTTCCCATGACCATTGGGACCACTTGGATTACAAGACAGTGACCCAACTTCAACCAAAAGTCAAAAAAGTAGTGACTGGATTAGGAACAGGATCTCATTTGGAGTCTTGGAACTTTCCATTAGATAAAATCGTTGAATTAGATTGGAGTGAATCTTTCAATATTAATAATACTTCAAAAATTACCGCAGAACCAGCTCGACATTTTTCGGGTCGTGGCTTCAAACGAAATCAGACTCTTTGGACAAGTTTTGTATTAGAAACTCCCGATAACCGAATGTACATCGGTGGGGACTCTGGATATGATTCTCATTTCAAAAAAATCGGTGAAAAATATGGTAGTTTTGATGTTGCCATCCTCGAAAACGGTCAATATAATACGGATTGGAAATACATCCACATGCTTCCTGGAGAACAGTTGAAAGCTATGAAAGACCTTAACGCCAAACGCATGATTCCGGTACATAATTCCAAATTTGTTTTAGCGTTGCATTCTTGGGACGAACCTTTGAAAAAAATGGATTCTTTAAACACCGAAAATCTAAGAATTCTGTTTCCAAAAATGGGTGAAAAAATAGATTGGAAAAACGATTCGATTATTTATGAAAAATGGTGGGAAGGGATAAGGTAAATTTATTTGTCAGTATAAACAAAGAAACTTACACTTGGTAGCCCAATAATTTTCTGATCTGGTAAAAAAATCTCTCAATAAGTCTCAAGTCCTCCGTTACAATTTCCGCATTACCTTTCATTTCTTTATCAAACAGGAGTTGCTTATTATATGATGTTTTCAGTCCTTGTGGAAGAATAACATCTACATAGTAATTCCCGTCTTTGTCAGTTGTTAAAGAAATATTCTGAACCCTTCCTTCCACAATACCATATTCTTGATAACGATAATTATCAAGTTTAATAAGTACTTTTTCTCCCGTTTTTACTTTTCCAGAATTAGTTGCAGGAATTGCCATCCTTCCTACGATCTGTTGTTTATCTTTTGGCAGAATAGAAATCATCGGATCTCCAGCTTTGACAAATTGATTTTCTCCAAAAAATTGTTGAAAACTTGCCACTCCATTAGTTGAAGATATAATCAAGTAGCTCTGCTCCCATTGTTTGAGTGACTTTCTCAACTGCTCAAATAACTGCAATGATTGAGAAGAATAATTGATTTTATCTTTCTCGGTATTGATGGCTGTTCCACTTTTTGTTTTATTAAGACTGCTTATGCCTTCCTGCATCTGAGAAAGTGAAATATGAATACTCTTAAGGTTCTGTTCTGCCTGAAGATACTTAATCCTTTCATTCTCTAATTCAACTTTTGCAATAACTCCTTGGTTAAATAAAACTTGAGATCGATCATAATTTTTTTTCGTTAAATCAAATTTTGCTTGTTCTAACTTTAATTGCTGTTGAGTTGTTGCAATCCTACTTCTATATTCTGCAATACTTTGATTGGCTGCTACACTTTCCGGAGCATAAGGTTGAAGCCGAGTAAACAGCTTCTCATCTTGTAAGGCTTTTGCAAAACTATTGTAGTCTCCCTGTAATTCTCCAAGTTTGAATTTTGAAACTTCATTTGTTGGAAATGTATAAACTTGGTCGGACGTTGTAGAATCAATTAATTTCTTTAATTTAAGAATATCTTGGTAACTAGCAGAAGACTCCAACACCATTAAAATTTCATTGTCTTGAACTTCCTGATGATCTTTAATAAAAATTCTCTCTATTTTGCTACTTGTCCTTGCTTCTATTTTCTCTGGCGGATTTTGTGACGTTATCAAAATAGGAGCTGGTACAAACTCTGGATACTTAATAAAGTAGCTCATAAGTAGCACCATCAATAAAATAATAAAAATGACCGTATTCCCCCATCGAATCATCCAATGTGGTGGACGTGTTAAAATATCCTGTACGCCTTCTGAGCGCAATTCTAAGTTATCTAATATATCTTTTTTAGTTTCCAAGTTCCAATTGATTTTTAACTAAACGATAATACTCTCCCTTATGAGCTACTAATTCTGCGTGATTGCCTTCTTCAACAACTTTTCCTTTATCTAAAACAATAATTTTATCGGCATGTTTTACTGTCGAAAGTCGGTGCGCAATTACAATTGCGGTTTTACCTTCAAAAAACTGTTCTAGATTTTCCATAATGACTTTTTCATTATTAGCATCTAATGCAGATGTGGCTTCGTCAAAGAAAATATAATCTGGTGATTTATAAACCGCTCTAGCTATAAATAATCGTTGTTTTTGCCCTCCACTTACGCCAACTCCTTCATTGCCAATTTTGGTATTATATGACAATGGTAAACTTTCCACAAAGTCCTTTATATTAGCAATTTCTACGGCTTTTCTCAGTTTTTGCTTGTCGATATAATCTTCTCCAACTGCAATATTTTCCGCTATGGTATCATTGAAAACATAGCCTTCCTGCATTACCACGCCACAATGATCTCGCCATGTTCTTGGGGAAATGTTTTTTAGATTAGTATTTCCGAGTTTGATTTCGCCTTCATTGGGCTCATAGAATTTCATAAGTAGTTTAAGAAGAGTCGTTTTTCCACTTCCGCTTGCTCCAACGATGGCGGTAGTTTTTTGAAATGGAATGATCAAGTTTAAATTTTCAAAAACAAACTGGTCAGAACCAATGTAACGGAAGGAAACTTCTTTCACTTCAATATCTTGCCTCGGGATGTCTGTTGCATATTGCTCATCTTTATTTTCTTCATCCTCCTTATCATGGATTTCTCCCAATCTTTCCAAAGAGATTTTGGCATCTTGGGTCTGTTTGATAAAATCGATCAATTGTAAAAGTGGGGAGTTTAGTTGCCCGATAATGTATTGAACAGAGAGCATCATCCCTAAAGTTAAATTCCCATCTAACACTAATTTAGCGGAAAGAAAACTCACCAAAATATCTTTCATGGTATTGATGAAATTACCTCCAACGGATTGCCATTGTTCTAGTGAAAGGGACTTAATTCTCAGTTTAAACAATTTCACCTGTAGAAATTCCCAACCCCACCGTTTTTGTTTTTCGGCGTTGTGCATTTTTATTTCCTGCATTCCGTTGACGAGTTCGATGACTTTGCTTTGTTCTTGAGAAATTTGTGAAAATCTTTTATAGTCAAGTTCTTTTCGTTTTTTGAGGAAAAAGGAAATCCATAACACATATAAAACGGCTCCGACCAAGAAAACCAAAAACAATCGGTAATCGTAAAACAGTAAAACGATGCTGTAAATAACTAAATTAACCAACGAAAACAGCGTACTAAGTGAAGAACTGGTTAAGAGCTGCTCAATTCTGTGGTGATCATTGATTCTCTGCATAATATCTCCTGTCATTCTTGTATCAAAAAAGCTTATAGGAAGATTCATGAGCTTGATAAAGAAATCGGAAATAATAGAAATATTAATCCGGGTAGAAAGGTGGAGCAAAATCCAACTTCGCATGACTTCTATTCCCATTCCTCCAAAAAAAAGCATCACTTGAGCCAATAAAACCAGGTAGATGAAATTAAGGTCTTGGTTTTGGATTCCCACATCTACCATGCTTTGCGTAAGAAATGGAAAGATGAGCGAAAGCAAACTTCCAGCCAACAATCCAACCGCCAATTGAAAAACCAGTGATTTGTATTTGAATAAATATTTAGACAGAAATTTGAAACTGGCTTTACTTTCTACATCATCAAACTCATTTTGATAAAAAGCTGGGGTGGTTTCTAAAAGTAGCGCAATCCCTTCTTCGGTTTCTTCGGTGGCGTTTTGTCCTATCCAGTTTTTGATAAATTCTTCTTTGGTGTAGGTGATTAAGCCATAACTGGGATCAGAAATATAGACCACATCATTCTTATCAATTTTGTACACCACCACAAAGTGAACTTTGTTCCAATGAACAATACAAGGCAACGGAACTTCGTCTTTGAGGGTATTAAAATCTATCTGAACACCCAATGACCGAAAACCCATATTTTCTGCGGCATCGCTTAATCCCAAAAGAGAACTCCCCTCTCTGGTGGTCTCAGACAGATTGCGAATCTGTTGCAAAGGAATCGTCTTTCCATAAAATTTGCTTACAATTCGTAAGCAAGTAGGACCGCAATCTTTGGCGTCGGGTTGTTTGTAAAATGGGAATTTTTTCAAATGACGAATCTTAAATGACAAATTACGATTTCTTTACCAATTCTTCCATACCATAATATTTGATGGCCTTTTGTTTAAGTAGATTTGTGCTCCATTCCATCCACTCTCCAGTGTATGGATTATAACCACATTTTAAAGGTTTAGAAGTATCTAAGCCTTCAATGTTGGTATGGGTTCTTTCGGTATATGCTCTACAATCTGTACAAATATAGCGAAACTCACAATCTTTACAAACTTCAATCTGATCTTTAGTAAGGTTCCAATATTTTTTAAAATCTGGATGTGCCAACGCTTCTTCTAAAGTCGTGTCTTTAATATTACCGAAGCTTTGAGACATACTGGGACAATTTCTAATATTTCCACTCGCATCAATAGCAATCTTTTTGTGGAGGCAGGAGTTATGATGTTGCGATTCGGTAAAACATTTAATGTTAGTGCTAAAATGCATTTGCGAAATGCACCCACAATTTAAAGCTGATTTTTTTTTATCTTTAAGAAAAATAATACAACCTAACCCCTGATTTACCATATTTTGTACTTTGTTCACAGGACTGTCATAAACTGTTATAAAAGATATTCGTTTAAACTGACTCATTAAGTTTTCGAAATAAGGTAAACTTTGTTCCTCATTATATTGCATAACAATACTAATCGATTTGATTATGTATTGTTTTTCCGTAATATAATTCACAATTTGCAATAATTGTTTTTGATCATCACTAAAATTTCTTATTTCTAAAAATTTACAACGATGTGCCTCTAACTGATCACAAATTTTTTTAAAATCTAAGGTCTTCTCATCAATGTCAATAATACAATTTGAAATTTCAAAAGGATAATCAAAATATAGAGAAAGTTCAGGAAAATAATCAGGTTTATCAAAAAAATAAATGTAATCAAATTGTCTCAAAAACTGAAAATATTCATCAATAATTTCATCAAACTTATTCTCGAATATAGATTTAATTTCCTTTACTGACTTTTTTCTATTATACTTCTGCAGAATATCACATAAGTCGTTGGGAATCACATCATATCTATTCCTTTGCAAATCACATATTACGCTACCACTATTTCCTCTTACGGGAATACAATTTGAGTGAAGTATGAAGCATCCTTGTTCCATTAAAAAATCTTTGAAATTGGTTTGTAGAAATTTTCTTTTTCAACAAATTTGGATTGATATTGCTTTATTGAAATCGAACTCTCTTTTCTGGTTGAAATACCAATGGTTTCTTGAGGTTTTTTGATAACCGTCGACTTTTGCAAGAAGGGATTAAGATGACGCATCACTTCTTCATTAAATACTTTCTTCATTGATTATTTGTT
>NZ_JBYVEB010000112.1:0-9530 GCF_058117085.1 Chryseobacterium sp. CG10_8
GCGGTCAGCTTAAAAAAACAACACAATCAAAAATTCAACTTAATGAGTATTAAAGAACTAAACAAAAAACATATTATTTCTAACAACAATAGATTGAATAAAGTTTATTCCCAATTTGGAGAACTGTTGAGTGAATTAAGAAAAATGGAACTGCCACAAAACATTGAAAAATTGACAAATGACTCTATTGAACATATAAACAGTTCGACACTTGCAGGTGCTCAACTGACTAAATTAATCAAGCAAAAACAAACCTCAATTTTGAAACTAGTTGAAAAAGAACTTAAGGTTGTTCCTAAAAATTATTACCGAAATATTTGGATGTTATTTGGAATGAGTGGAATTGGAATACCAATTGGAGTAGCTTTCGGACTAAGTATTGGAAATATTGGACTTTTAGGTTTGGGATTACCAATTGGTATGGCTTTAGGTTTAGCTATTGGAGCATCGTTGGACAAAAAAGCTCTAAAAGAAGGAAGACAACTAAATATAGAATTAAAAAACTAACATAGAAAAGCCGAACCGCTAACAGTGTATTGCCAAAATGCGGGGTTGAATTCATAATAGAAAATTTTTGCATTTTTAGCCGCAATTGCTTTTTTGTTCCACATTTTTTTGTAATTTAGTTTCACAAAAAAGCAATTGCTAAAGTCAGAGAAAATTGAACTTTTAGGGTGTAAAAACCCGCACTTCGGCAATACTTTTTCGTTATCTGTAATTTCATAAAAAAGTTACTCTAAATCAATGTCCAATAACGAATTAAATCAACTAATCGAATTCAGAAAATTTCGTAAATTCTCAGAATCTGAATGGATAAAAAGAGGATTAAATCCTTCAGATCAAAATGTTATTGACTTGATGGAAACAAATGTTGATAATTGCTTATCTGAATTAATATATAGCATTGAAAGTTCTAAAAGTAAAAGTTCATTAAAGGCAATTCTTAAATCGAATCTCAAAAAAAATGGAAGAAATTTCGATACAGAAGAAAGAGAATTTATTGCCGACAATTATTCTAAAATTTCAAAAATTATTGACATTGATTTTACGAAAGAATTAAATAATTGGCTTTACGGTTCTCTATTTGGAATTGTAAAAAAAATGAGCGAAATAATTAGAGGAAAAGAGAAAATAAATGTTCAGAATATAATCTCATTGACAATGGTTTTGGAAACAAGCAAATTCGATTTGGAAACTATGAATTAGTTGAACAATTACCGAAAAACACTTATAATTTAGAAGATGCGAATATTCGACTTAAGCAAATCAAAAATTTTCGCAAATAAATAATCCCCGGGGCAAGCCCACGAGGTATTCAAAGGAAAAGAACTTATTTTTAGTTTTATGAAAAACCCTCCGTTTTTCAAACTTTTCCGCTTTGACCCCGAGGCAAGCCTCGAGGTATTTTCTCCGAATAAAGAAACTACAGATAACAGTGTATTAGCAAAAGCGGGCTTGAATACTCAAATTGAAAATTTGAATATTCTTCGCCGCCACTGCTTTTCAATTCCGTAATTTATTTGTAAGTTTACTTCATTGAAAAAGCATTGGCTCAGTTTGGTTGAAAACTGAACTTTGACTCCGTCGAACCACTTCGTTAGGTTTCAGTTCACTTTTCGCCCGCCTTCGCTAATACTTTTTCGTTAGCAGAAATATTACCCAACAAATTACAGCCTTAGAATATAGAATGGAAGAAATTTTCAGAAATTACGAAAAAAGGATTAAGAAAAAACATAGCATAAGTTTCTCACCGAAATATAAAGAAGAATTTAGAACCAGTGTGAATAATACGCTTTTTGTAGCTATTGCTGAAAAAGCAGTTGAAAAACTTGGTTGGGATTTAATTTTCGAAAGTGAAAACAGTATAGAAGCTAAACGGAAAGAAAAGCATCTTGGTTTTGAACAATGGACGGAAATAATTAGTGCAAAATATGAATTTGGAAATGTTACCGTAATAAGCGAAAGTTTAGGAAATGAAATTTGGGATTTAGGCAGAAACTCGAAAAGAGTAAAATTATTTATCTTCGCTTTTGAAGAGGTTTTAAAAACATTTGATAGAAAATCTTTAAAAGAGCTTGAAATGGAAGCCGAGAAGAAAAATAGTTTGGATGATTATGTTATTCCTGAAACATTACCACAACCAAAATTTTCTAAAAAGCCTAACTTTTCAATCCCAATTGTAGGAGGTCTTATAATTTCTTTGATTGTAGGTTTTATTTTAGCACTTATCTCACTTAAAGGAATTTATATTATCTTTTTATTTGAGTTTTTGGTTGCAACTGTTATTGCGTTTGCGATGAAACAACTTATCAAGATTTCAAATTTTACTGATTTTAATAAATTACTATATTTATCAGCCGTGATGATAATTATAATATACGTATCAAATCAATATTTTCAATATGAAATTATTCTACACGAAAATCATCTAAGCAGAATTGGATTTTTAGAATACTTAAAATTACGTTTTTCACAGTGATTAATTATAAAAAATATTAATACAGGTTGGATAGGATTAGTAATTAGTTGGATTATACAACTTGGTTTAACTGGAGTATTCGTATACCTCAAAATTGCATCAGTTTGGACAAAATATACTATCGAACGAGTTCCAATAGAAGTTGTTGATTTTGCTATTTATCATTTCGTTAAAAACAAATCAGAAAATGAAGTAAGAAATGAACTTGCAAAGAAAGGATGGATTGAAAAGATAAATCAAGACGAAGTATTTGAGGCAATTGCGGGTCTTCAAGTGCAACTGAACTAAATAGAGTTAAATAAAAAATACTTCTGCTAACAGTGTATTAGCAAAAGCGGGCTTGAATACTCAAATTGAAAATTTGAATATTCTTCGCCGCCACTGCTTTTCAATTCCGTAATATTTTTGTAAGTTTACTTCATTGAAAAAGCATTGGCTTCAGTTGGTTGAAAACTGAACTTTGACTCCGTCGAACCACTTCGTTAGGTTTCAGTTCACTTTTCGCCCGCCTTCGCTAATACTTTTTCGTTAGGCGATATTCTATAAAAACTCTCCGTAAATATAATGAATAAAGAAAATTTTTGGAAATCCAATTATTACAATCATCCAAATTTAACTGATGAAATGATTAAACTGGCAGAAAGAAGACTAAATGTTAAACTTCCAGAACTTTATATCGAACTATTGAAAGTCATGAATGGAGGATATACTAAAGGTTTTGCATTTCCTATGAATGAAAAAACAAGTTGGGCAGAAAATCATATTCCATTAGACTCGCTAAATGGAATTGTAATTGATAAAAGCATTGAAACACCTTTTAATATCCTAGATACAGAGTATATGACCGAAGAATGGGGACTTCCTGAAAATCAAGTTTTGCTATCCGGAGATGGCCATTATTGGATAACTTTAGATTATAGAAATAATTCAATTCCAAGTATAAGATGGATTGATATTGAAATGGATCAAGACATTCATGTCGCAAATAATTTTGAAGAATTTATAGATAGACTTGATTCTGAAGATTTATATGCAGAAGATTAAAAGAACATCGCCTAACAGTGTATTTATGTTATGCGGGGTTGAATCCAAAATATGAAAATTAGTCTTAATTTGTCCGCAAAAAATGCTTTTCATATTCCTATTTTTTGTAATTTAGAAATCTGAAAAAGCATTTTTGCTGGTGTTGGGAATCGTTGAAAACTCAGTCATCAAAAGCCCGCACAACATAAATACTTTTCCGTTGGCTGTAAGTGTGTAAAAACACTCGGCAAAAATGTATAACAAAAAAACACACTAAATTCTATGGCTAAAAAATTCACATTGTTGAGTCTATTGGTTTTTCTTTTGACTATTCCTAGTAGTTGTTTGAATGAAGACTTGGAAACAACTCCGGATATGAATCAATCGATTAATAGCAAGGAAAGGATTCAAATTTTTTTAGATTTTGAAAAGAATCAAAAAAATGCAATGTATGCAAGAGAAGTTTTATCAACTGGAGTTGATTACTCAATTCCTTTTGCTTATGTACTGCAATTTTTTTTGAATGAGAGACCTGAGTTTGTTCAAGAATTTGACAAACAATTTGGTCAGATTGATTTTACTGTTGCTTCCCAAACTTTTGGAGAAGATGAAAAGGTAGTATTTTTTCCAATAATTAAAGACAAAGTGGTAAATTCCGTACTTGGATTAAAAATAAATAAAGAGAGGGATTACATTTCTGGACTAATATTAAAGGATCAAGATAAATTTTCAATTGATGTTGTGAAACAATTCCAAGACTATTATTCTAGTAGAACTCAACAAATTGATGTAGTTGTTATCACAATTGTTGTTCCGTTCGATCCTCTTGATTATTGGTACATGTTTGGAAGTAGTGGAGGTTTTACAGCAGGAGGACTTTCAGGAAGTAATTTTAATGGAGGTGCAGAGACATATAATGGTGGAAGTGGAACAGGGAGTGGATCTAGTTCGTCAAGTAATAATCAGAGTAATAATCCATGTGCAAGAATAAGTACAAATTTAACTAATGTTAAATTCCAAAGTAATGTTGTGAGCCTAAACAAACCTGCGGTTTTAGGTATGGATCACGAAATGGGTTATGCTTCCGCATATCCTCCTGCTGGATCTAATCTCGGAACTCAATATACACCCATGACAAATGCAATTGGTTCGACGGATTTAACATTACCGAATGGGAACAACTATTTTGGCTTTATCCATACTCACAATGATTTATATGATAATCCTAACGGAACTGTTCCTATAACTATTTTTTCGCCTGCTGATGTTATGACTTTTTTAACAAGTTGTGTGGCTAATGCCAATACTAGTGGAAATATTAACGATGCCTATGCAATGATAATCACTTCTCAAGGAAGCTATATGTTACAATATACTGGAACATCTGCAAATTTTGGAAATTTAGCTACTAATTTAAGTAACTGGAATACTGCATACGCAAATGCATTTCAAACACTTGCTGATAATGATGAGCTTACACAAGCAAATATTGAAAAAACTTTTTTAGATTTTCTAAAAAATACTGTAAATATTAACGGTTTAGAATTGTATAAAATTCAAGGAACTAATTCTACCAAGTATAGTTTAGATAGTAATAATGAGATTGCAACGAGCCCATGCGCAACAAATAATTCAAATCCAGAACAATGAAAAATTTATTTTATTTATTATTAATTATGACAGGTTTGTCTTGCTCAGCACAGACATTGCCCTTACGAACTTATATCCAAATTCCGCAAAATGCGTATTTGCAAGATACCAATAACGAGCTTCCTGATTATGCAGGAACTTGGAAAGGATCTTGGGACGGAAAAACCATTTATTTGTACATTTCCAAAATGACAAATAGATATAACCCCACGTTAAAATATTATGCCGACATTCTTATTGCTAAGTTTAAAGTTTTAGATTCCAGTGGAAATATCCTTTTTGATAATACAAATCTATCAAATAATGATGCTAAAATCAAAGGAACTAAATTTCAAAAAGTTAATGGAAAATATTCGTTAATTTATAATGATAGTGATCTTTGCAATACAGCTGGGTTTATAGCAATCAATTTTACTGATTCTACCAAAACTCACTTAAACTGGGGTTACAGTAAAATGAGTAATTTAATAACATCTGACTGTCCATATTATAACCAGCCGTTTCCACAGCCATTACCTAAAACGATTGTGCTGACAAAACAATAAATTAAAAACACCTACAGCCAACATTGTATTGCTAAAATGCGGGGTTGAACTCATAATATAAGGGTTCAACCTTTTTTGTCGCAGAAAACCATTTCCTTTTACTGTTTTTTGTATTTTAGCAAAAGGAAAATGGTTTTTGCTGATGGCAGTTTTTGTAGTACTATTTGCCCAAATAAGCCCGCACTTCAGCAATACTTTTTCGTTGGGCGACATTTTATTGAAACTTATGAAACATATTATTTTTGCGCTGATATTTATAAATTTTTGTCGATTATATTGTCAAGAAATTCCACCACCTCCACCACCATTAAAAAATAATTCTAATAAAGAATTGATAAATAAATCAAAAGGCAATTTTGAGATTAAGGAAGTTACTTCTACAAAAACAACTAATGAAAAAAATGAAAGTTGTAATATTGAAGTATTTAATATTGATAATAAGCATTTTACAGAAAATGAATCTCAATATTTTCATAAGACAATTGAAAACAAATTAAATAATCTTGATTTAAATATTTCACCTGAAGAAATAATTGCTTTCACTAAGTATCGAAATTCATTAAATACCAATCCAATAATAATTGATAGTATTGCAACTTTAATTTACAAGTTTAATGAGAATTCACAATTTGAAGAAGCGATAAAACAAGCAGAAAAACTAAAGGAAATTTCACCCAATAATATAACTTTATTTAAAGAATTATCATATGCGTATGAAAAATTAAATAATAAAGAACTGTCTGAAAAAAATTTTGAAATGATGAAGAAAGTAATAAATGCAGTTGAAAAATATAGCGACGGATGTAGATTGAATCCATATATATTAAATAATTATTTTGAAGGATTAAGTTTTTACGAAGCAAGAATAGAATGTTTACCCCTAAAAACAAGGTTTATTTTAACAGAATCAAAAAAAATAATATGTGGTTATGATTGTTACCATATTATGAGATTTGCAGATTTAAATCATTACAAAAAATATCTAAAAGAAGGAACGTACAAAATCGAATAAAAAAACGTCGCCCAACAGTGTATTAGCAAAAGCGAGCTTGAATACTCAAATTGAAAATTTGAATATTCTTCGCCGCCACTGCTTTTCAATTCCGTATTTATTTTGTAAGTTTGCTTCATTGAAAAAGCATTGGCTCAGTTTGGTTGAAAATTGAACTTTCAGTTCACTTTTCGCCCGCCTTCGCTAATACTTTTTCGTTAGCTGCCATTATAAAAAAGACGCACAGTGAATTTGAATGTAAATCTTCAAAACAAATTAATTGAAATAAATTCAAGTGTAAAACTTTTGAATTCAACAAAAAATATAAATAATGAGTCTTATGCTTTTTCTAAAGTTGAGAATAGAATTGCTTGGGTAAGCACATCATTAAATTCAAAAGAATATTTTTTACAAATTGAAGATGGAGAACTAATCGCTGCAACTATTGTAACAGAGGATTTACTTGAAATAGCAGAGATTATGAATTTTTGGCTTACCCAGAACAAATCAATTTTATCATTGGAAACTAAAGTAAATATTGATCCAAATTATCTTGATTTATTAACTCTAAGTGAGAATCAAATTTTAGACAAAAGGTGGAATAGTCTAATTGGTAAAATTAAAAATAAAGAAATCGAATTTGACATTAACCTATTTAAAGAATTAAAAGAACGATTTTGGAGGCTATATCCATTTTTTAGTCATGATTTTTTGTGGTTTAGTGATATAATAGGAGTTAAAAATGACGGTTTTAGCACTCTAATAATTCTTTGTATTGACAATGGATTTCAAATAAGGAATCATATTTATGGTGAAATAATTTTTTCAACCTCTATACCTCTAATAATAAAGCGATGAGCCTACAAGACGAAAACAAAAAACTTAAAGAAAAACTACAAGAGCTTGAGTGGATTAAAGATTTCCAGCAAGATGTAATTGTTGAATTTGAGAAAGTTACAGGGAAAGAACTTTCAAAAAAGTTATTGCCCAAACATTTAGCAAACGAGATTCAGAAAAAAAAGAAAAAGCTAAAGTAAAACTTCTGTATCAAGTGTTTGGGATTTCTAAACAAGCTTACTATCAACGTATTATAGCCTCCGAAAATAAACAGAATACCATACTTACATCAAAACAGATCAAGGACACGCTTATCTTTCACTTGTAACAGATCCTTATTCCAAGAAAATAATGGGTTATGCTCTGGAAGACAACATGAAAGTAGAGATGGTGAAAAAAGCCCTTAAAATGGCATTTAAGAATAAGATATTTGATGTTGAAAATACGATTCACCATTCAGATAGAGGTTTGCAATACTGTAGTCCAGATTACACAGAATTTGCCCAAAAAATGGGGTTTAAAATGAGTACATCCCAAAAATACGATCCTTATGAAAATGCTGTAGCAGAAAGAATTAACGGAATTTTGAAATACGAATTTGGTTTTAAAAATGTAATCCCAAATCTTAAAATGGCACAGAAAATGATTAAAGAAGCGGTAGAAATTTATAACAACGAAAGACCACACTGGAGTCTCGATCTTAAAACGCCACAACAAGCTCATGATGAATTTAATAAACAGCGTTATAAATCGTATTCTAAAAAAGCCGCGTAATGTTGTTGTTATAAAATACGGAAATAAAATGTGGGAAAATTCAGTGGAAAAAGCCAGGGGTAATTTTTCAATATTTTATTCCGAAATTAAAAACAAAAATTCATACTTTTAAATCGTGAAACAAAACAAAAATATTAACAAAAAAAGTCAACCTATTTTAGGACATGACAACCACAACATTATGAAATTAAAAAACAACTACTTATTAGTAATCTTTTTTGTTTTGGCAAATAAGGTTTATTCTCAAAATTATTCTAACGATACCGAAAAATTATGTATAACTATTGAAAAATATAAAAAAGAAGTTGAAACTTTGGCAATCAAAAATAACTCTGATGAAGAAATTTCAATTTCCGCTTTTCTATATAAAAAAAATAAAAAATCTTATTTAAGGCTAGAAAATAATTTTAGCTTTAACGATTTACCAACTTTTAAAATGAAAAGTCTAAAATTTTACTCATATTTTAATTGTGAAAAAAATTTAATAACAATATATAAAGACAAAAATTTCAATTTCAAATTACCTGCAAATTTAATTCAAAACGAATTTGAACCTGGTGGTCCTCCAATTCCGATAATGGAAGGTGAGAAATTACCGAATTTACCTCCAGTTACTCCAATAAATGTAATAAATAAACTATCTAAAATTTATGTACTTAACGAAAAGTCGCATGAATTTACTGAAGTCAAATAAAAACATCGCCTAACATTGTATTTGCAAAAGGCGGGGTTGAATATATAATAGAACTATTAGTTGCATTTAGTCGCGCCTGCTTTTTCGTTCCACAATTTTTTTGTAGTTTAGTTCCACGAAAAAAGCATCCGCTTCGGTTGGTCGAAATTGAACCTTTCGGTTAAATTTAGCCCGCCCTTCGCAAATACTTTTTCCGTTAGGCGATATATTAAAACACTGTCCGTAAAAATAAAATGGAAATTGATTTCAGAATTAGATCTTCAGAAAATTTGAATTTTTCAAATGAAATAATTCACAATAAGAATTCGAGAAAAAATAGATTAAAGCTTTCAAAATCTGAATATGAAAAAACAAAAATTGTATGGTTTTTATTAGCTTACAATGGAAAAATGGAATATAATGGAATCGATATTCAATACCAATCATCATCTGCAAAATTAGAAAATGGAATTACTGCGCAAAAAATACTTGAAAAAATAAATTCTAAGAATTATTTTGAAGAGTTTGAGCCTAAAAAAAATGATTTTTTATCTATTG
>NZ_JBYVEB010000113.1:0-9353 GCF_058117085.1 Chryseobacterium sp. CG10_8
TTTTGTGAAATGCTTTAAAAAGTTTTTAAATTTGTGATGAGTCACAGCAAGTAAAACCTGTTGTAGAGTCAGCTTCATGTTGTGAAAACATTTAGTGCCTCGACTATCTTCGGGGCTTTTTTTTGTTGCTTCGAAATCACTATCTTTGTTTTAGAAAAATAAAATTAACATAAAGCGTAAGCTATCGTATTGGTCAAAGAAAACTGCGAATCTTCTAAGAAATCCAAAATCGATAGGCTTATGCCCATGCAATATGCGTGGGCTGTAAGTCATATTTGGATTTCGGGTTCTTCGCAGTACCTCTTTGACGAATTGGCTTCAGTTCCACGCTTTTCTTTTTACTTAACCTGTGCGAGGAACGGTACAATAAAAACACTTCAAAAAATGAAAAATTTTGTAATCAGCCTCAGTACGTTCATTGTATGCAATGTCTCATTTATTTATGCACAGGAAACAAAGCCATTAGAACCGTATTTCATGAAAGATGGGAAAGTGGAGCAATTTGAAAAAGCAACCGCCAAAATGGAAGCTAAAGCAGTTGGAATGGGATATGGAGGAGTTAATAACTACCTCACTGTTTTTAACAGTAAAAAATCAGCTGTTAGGTTTAAGCAGAATAACATTCCAAAGTTCTACATCAATTTACCTGATAATGCATCTTCAGAAAGCATTACCATTGTAAAAGCTGATAAGGTTAAAGAGAGTAAAACCTATCGTCGTTTTGTACAGTCCGGAGTTTCAATGGGTGGAACGAAAGATATGTCAAATTATCAGTTAGTTTTACCATTAAAAAATTCAGGTAACGGATCTTATGAAATCGTTGTTCCTCAAGATATTGAAGCTGGAGAGTATTCTTTTGTGATAACTTCATCAACCCAATATGATCCTTTTGCAAGCCCATTAAAAAAAAAGATATTCTGCTTTGCCATTGAACCTCAAATGATTAACTTTAAATAAAAAAAATATGAAGACTTTGAATACAACCGGACAGCACTTGCAACAATTCTTCACTCGATTGGCTTTTGATGATAGCATTTCATATGAAATGTTGCTTGATAAGGCTAAAAATGAAGAAGAAGTTTTACTAGGTGAATTTATGTCCAATTACGCACATAATAAATCTGATTATTGTTTTGATGAACTGCTGAAAAGGATAAATGAATCATTTCCAGAGCTTGATTATGAAGATAAACAGAGATTTCACAATTCTTGTCAAGGATTTTGTGAGTTGTATGAAGGCGAATACGAAGTTTGCTCCTTCAATGTGTTGGCTGAAATTAAGTATATCTCCAAGAAACTTACAAGCACGGATATAGAAATTTTGAGCAAACGAACCACAATCGATATATGTTAATATTTGAACGTAATAATTGATGCCCAATCCCCTATCCAAAGCCTATTTACCAGAAGGGTTTGCCATAAAAAACGTCTAAATCCCTAAATGATAAAGCCACCTAAAATTTGGTGGCTTTTTTCTAAACCAAAGCCATACGAATTTTCGTATGGCTTTGTATGAAAAATTGTATTTTTATAAGTGCTTAATAAGCAAAATGTTATACTGTTAAATCCTATTTCTATAAAAGAAGAATAAAATTACAAGCTGTTAGATGTAGCCGGCTTGCTGTAATAAATGAAACCTCTAATTACACACTGTCACAAACGTAGCCGATTAACATGAATTGAATAAAAAGCCAAGAATAAAGCAAATCCAGCTATTAGGAAAAAATAAATATAGTATTTTTTATTATAATCATTGAATGAAAAACTATTAAATCCTTCAAAAAAGACAACCTTTCCAACAAAAATGGCTACTATTAAATAAGTTATGATGTATATTTGGATAGACATATTTATCTGCGAATTATCATCAAAAGTAAGATGAATTGTAGCATAGCCAAAGTTTAAAATTATTCCAAAAATCAATGTAAAAATAATCCACGTTGTTAATTTTGCAACTACTTTATTTCCCTTATCAATCTTTAAATAGTAAATATAGATGTGGTAAAATAATAATTTAAAAAATCTAATAATATTCATCTTTTGAAAGGAATTCGTTACCAGAAAAATACTCATATGCGGCAACACTTGCAAAATAGGTAATTGATATACCTGCACCTATAGGGCCAAAAAAACCCACAATCCCCATTGCTGTGTCTAAGGCAGTTCGAGAGTAAGAGATATTACCTTGGTACCCTTGAACAAGGGTGTTTGCAATACCTACAGCACCAACTGCTCTTCCAATTACATTTACCACTGGGGCAGCACCTTTTAGAGTGTTTGCTGAAAAAGGCAAACCAGTACTAATAGTTTCTGCAAACACAGTACTTTTTGAAAGACCAGGACTTGAACCCCATTTCGTCAATCCAGAAGATATTAATTGGGAAGAACTTTCGACAATCCCTGCAACAGTAGTCATTGTTTTTGGATGGCTATTAATCCAATTAAAACCTGTATCAAATGGATTACCTGATCCCGTTCCTATTCTTGGAGGTAGGTTGTAAATATTCACACTTCCTAAACCACCGCCAGATACACCATTGCCTGCGCTTCCACCGCCCGAACTTCCAAATCCCCAAAGATTGCCAATACTTGCATAAAAAGTATTTCCAGAGGAATAGCCTCCTCCAACAATTACTGGATCGGCAGAAAAAGAATTAGTTGCCGCACTATGCCACCCCTGATCTATCCTCTTCCACCAAACTCCGTTAATATCTTTCCAATATTGACCAATACTATATCCTGTATCTGGGCAATCTGGACATCTACCATCCGTATCCACATAAAAAGCAGGATTATTCCACGAAAAAGCGTATGGGCTCTTATCTATCTGTGAAGGGTCGTCCGCTAATTGATCAAATGACATCCAACGCCCTAATTCAGGAGCGTATTGCCTCCATCCATAATCGAAAGTTCTACTGTCACTCTGCCATTCTTTGCTATTATATTGATAATTGTATGCATCTACAGATCCAGCGTCAGGATGTTTTAAGCCAAAGGGATAGTAATTTCCCTCCTCCAATACCGTTGCACTGCCACCATTATTGTAGTAACAAACTCTCACGTTGCCAAGGTGGTCAACATAATTGTAGATATAGCGATTATTTATAAAATCATAATAGCCCTCTGAGGTATGTACAAATTGTAAAGTTTGAGGAGCATTTATATCCGATGATACAGATTCATACTGAAATCCGGATAAATACTCTGTATTAATATATCTTTCAAGTCCCTTTGCTCGGTAGGTATATTTTTTTTTCAATTTTACACCATCCGCACGATATAAATAGGAGGTGTTTACGTTCCTTTGAACATTCAGTCCTGTGACTACGTCTTGTACTATATAGGTAGCATTAAATACGACCGAACTTGGAAGATCTAATACATTATAGTTGACATTAAGAACCCCTTTATCCTGCTGACTTATCACATTGCCGTTGGCGTCATAGCCGATGGTGTTGCCTGATGAACTGGGATAACCACTATAATTGCCGCTGTAGTCGGTGACGGAAGTAAGTTTGTTTCCGGTATAATTATATGAAAGATTATCAATAAGTTGGGCGTAATTATCTGGAAAAGAATAAAATTTAACATTTCGTTGCAAGGATAAAATATTTCCATTAGGATCATATGTAAGACTCTCGTCATAGTAGTTATTTTGAGGAGCAAAAGTGGTGGGATCTGAATATTTACCAGCAAGCAATCGGTTATATTGATCATACAAGTAACTATATCTTTTTTGTAAACCATCAGAATTTGCCCAATTGACTTCGGTAATATTTCCATTGTAATTTGCAGGCACTACTGAGGCATTGGATGTTTGGGAATATTTTAGTTCAAAGGCAAATAAATCATTTCCCAAATTACTTGGATTATTGATTTGACTTATCCAACCTCTGATATTATAGGAATAATCAATCTGCTGAATATTATTCCCTACCTTTTTGCTGGTCACCTGCCCCAAATCGTTATAAGTATATTCTGCAAGTAGTGTTTCAGGTTGGGCATTCACCTTGTGAAAATGTTGTTTTAATCTAAATCCATCATCATAAACAAATCTTTCATTAATAACGGTTTCTGCATCGACAGAAAGCCTTTTGTGATAAATGTTAGAGAGCATCACGGCTTCGGAAAAACTTAATTGTCTCTCTGTTTTGGTATAACCTCCAAGATGATTCACGGAGTGCATACCAATTAGCCTACCTTTAGTATCATACCACACATAGGCTTTTGTCCAACCATCATCTTCAATATTTTTGATTAAACTGACTGTTGGCAACCCTTTGGTACTTCTAAGCGAAACAATATTATTAGAATTATATGAAGTATTGGTTGCATTCATTGTTGAGGCTCCCAAAATCGTACTTGGTTTGGCAACAGAACCTGTTGGATAGTCATCATAGTAATGTACCTGCATTACTTTAATGGAAGATGAAGGAAACGCGATGTTGGTATAGTAAATGTTTTGACCATTATATGTAATATAGGAAGTACTTCTTGATTCGTTGTTTAATGGATTGGTTGAATTAGCATCTATACTTTGCTGTAACGCACTTCGTGTCTGAGAACTTGTAAACAGTCCAGTATAAGTAACCCTTGAAAAACGATCATATTTTACAAAAGTCCATTGAGATCCATGCTGATTAGAGTCTTGAGATAAAATAACACGACCTTGCTTATCATACACTATAGACTCCCAAAAATCTTTTCCGGGCAACCTTTTTTCCACTAATCTGTTGTACTTATCATATCGATATTGATAACACAACTTGTTAAGGTCATCATTAAGCTGGGCAATGATTGTAAATGTGGCAGCTTTCGGAGGAATCACAAGAACTAGATTATCAAACTCATCATAAACATAATAAGTATCTAAAGGGGAAGCATAGTTATCAATTTTTCTTATTAATATTATTTTTCCGCTAGAATCTTTATATACTTGTGATTCTTTTCCATCTTCATCTTTAATAATACTTTTATGAAGTGTGTTAGCATTGTAAAACCCTCCCGTAGTACATGAGTCATTAGGAGCAAAATCAATACTGATATCATTGATTTTTTCAGTGGGATTCCATGTTGATACTGCCTTTAATCTCTTAATTGTATTTCCTGAATTGTTAGAATAAGTGTATTTTATTGTATGATTGGTTCCCATTGCCCAATCATTCCCAAAGGAAGCAACTTCTTTTATCCTTTTTAAAGGAGAATTGTCATCAGCTAATTCGGAGAACGCGTTTTCTCCATAATATGCGTTTGAGGAATTTTCATTAATCCCAGATTGATAAGCTCCATTGAGAGATGTTACAGGTATCGGAAGATACTTTTTCTTCTGTTGACCATCTTCATAAAAAACAGGAAGAACTAGGTCTTTTTGAGTTGGAGATGCCTTTAAGGCTATCTTTTGTTTACCTCTTCCAAGTCCATCAATGTATATTACATCCTGTAGTTGTTTAGCTGTAGTCGATTCTGTGGTTGCAGGCTCAAGATAGGTTCTGGAATAGATATAGTTTTCAGTGGATGTTAAGTTCTGTGCATAGGCTTGCATTACTCCCACAAACAGAAATACTAAAAATCTTATAATATTATTCATCATGATATTTTTTTAAGGTTTATAGTTGTATTTTGATTCTTTGATGATATTTCCATTAACATCTTTAATCAATTTGAGTTTACTATTAACATCATACATGTACAGTTGTGTCACTCCACTTGGTGGGGTAACAGAGGTGACACCAACTAGAGGATCATAAGTGTAGGTGGTAATCATATAGTTTTTAAGTGTTGAATTATTCCTAAATGTATTGAGAGCATTCATCAATGTTATTTCTGTTGAAACACTTGTATCCAAATTAGATTTATTAATAATATCTGATGCTAATGTGCCTATATTAGTAAGAGTTGCTCCCTCTATTTTTGCAATAGGAAGAGTTTGGTTATAACCCCAAATCATTGTTACGGGATTTCCAGTGCCAGTAATCGGATCTAAATCAGTAGTGTATTGGCAAAGGTTACCCTTGCTGTCATAACTGTCATATCGAATAAGAGTTTCCAAAGAGTTGTCAATAGGATTAGTAGAAACAACTGATGTTGGATAAAAATTATTGGGGTTATCAAACTTCGTTTCAATTTTTGATATCAACTTTCCATTTGTTTTATTCTCGATGATTGTTGGTATATTAAGAATATTGGCATCAAGAAAGATATTTGCTTGGTTAAGCAGAGGAAAAACGGGATAGTATAGTTTTTTTTCGGATATAGTTCCATCTGCGGAAGTCTCTTTTATTAAAACAGGTAAATTATTACGTCTACTATACTCCGTAACTATTTTTTTCTCTATATAATCTTGATTTTCATCACTTTTTATTTTTGATACGATTTCTTGCTTTACAATGCGCCCCGGCAATATGCTTACATTAAATGCTGTATTATAGCCACCGCCCGCAAGTCCAAATGTTGGATTAAAAATATCTTCCGCCAGTAAAACATGTTGATTATTAAATGTTTGCTTTTTTTCAAGAATCCCATTTTTTGTAATGTTAAAATAATTCGTTGTTGTCCCGGACGGTGTTACTGTCGATGAAAAATCAGACGGTGTCTTAAAATAATACTTGACCGCTCCATCATTTCCTTCTATGACTTCTACATTTTTATACAATATATAAGAATCAGCATTAAAACCATCTTCATTGTAGATAACTTCACCACTTGAGCTATTTGCATCTGTAAATTTATTGTAGAGATAGGATATTACTCTTTGGGGAGTAGTATCCGAAGTTGATTCAAAAGTTTTTATATTTTTAATACGCAATCCGTAATATTTCCCCAGCATAGCATTTCTGTAAGGGGGAGGAAGGGTTGTTAATTCGTAAAAAGCAATACTTCCCTCTCCTCTTCCAAGATACTCAATACTATTTAAACCCGCAGGAATTGTAAATTTTTTCACTAATACTTTTTCTGTAGGTGTGGTGTGAGAATAACATGTTGTTCCTAAGGAATTATTAATTTTGAAATCGCTTGATACAGGCGGATCCCCTTCTGGATATATGTCAAAGTTTTGGAAGTTAGGATCAACAGGAATGGGAGATGCTGTCATTACCACAAAGATAGTTTTAGATGTTGAACCTAAAATGCGATATATGTCTCCTCCAAATCCATAACCAGGGTAACTAAATGTTTTGACATTTATATATTGAACATTTTGATATGTAGGATTACTTAGAACAGTTGGGTCAATATTGGCTTCTAAGTAGTATTCATGGGGTTCAAACTCATACTCGATAACTCCTTTTGTGGGAAGTATAACTCTCTTTAGAGAACCCTTCCTTAATGAAGAATCAGCGATGTTTTCAACGTCAATTAATGCACAGAAGTTGCTCCAAGATGAATAATCAAGCATTGGATAATTTGTATAATCATATTCAAATTTGGTTTCTTCTTGAAAAGCATTTAGCGCATTGTATTTTACTAGTTTTTTTAAAATTCTTCGGTTCCCAAAATCAAATGAAAATTCCTTATCAAATGCATATTTAGAAATTTGAACATTATTTATATTCTTTAGTACTATATTGTTAAGACTATAGGGGTCGTTCATCGTGTTTTCTAAAGATGAATCGTATGAATATGATAGACTAATAGTGCCATACCCAACCGAAGAAATGGCGGTAAGCTTACATATTTTGTATGGTCTGCTTACATTATTGTCAACATACCTTGTGTCCTTTTGGTAGGTAAAATTGGCAAGAATCTGATTTTTTGCGTCTTTAATCTGAGATAGGTAAAAGGCTGATTTGAAGGTATATCCCGTCGATGTAATGCTCTCACTAAAGTCATTGAATACATACTTGATGCCGTTGAAATCAGTAATGGTAAATGAAGTTAAAATTAGTGTAGCATTATTGCTTGTTCTAGTGTATTCTATTCTAACAAACTCTGGAGAATTAACAGTTATAGGTACGATAGTGAAATTATTACCAACCCTATTAATTTTAAACTTCATAGCAATGGAAGGCAAACTGATATAATAAATATCATCAAAAGGATTCGCGTAGTAGTTAGCATTTGATGTATTATCATAGTATTCATCCACACCATTGATTACGTCTCTGGAAATAACTCCTCCCCCAAATAACGACCAGCCATAGCCAATATCACTAACAGGTTCTCCTAATGCAACATTTTTTGGGTGATAGCTTAATCTGAGCGACAAGCTGTTAGCAATTTCATTATTATTTGAGGGCAAACTTAGCAATGGAAAGGAGATATCTGGCACTCCTGTCGCTGAAGAAACTGGAGTGTCTGAATATGTTGTAAGTGAAGAAACAGAGGGTACGGGCTTTGGTAGATCCCCAAAATTAAGGTTTTGAGATTGTTGTGCAACCACATTAATGATAGACGCAATAAGCATTAATAATAATATCTTTCTCATAACGTGTTTTTTACTTTTTAATAATTTTAGAGTTAGCAGACTGGTTATTGTTGGTTTTCACGGTGATGATGTAGGCACCTTGTATAAGTCCGGAGGTGTTAATCTTGGTGACACGGTTTTTAGAAGCAGTAGATTGGATATGTTTTCCACTCATATCATATAAATCAATTGTTGCATCCTCAAACTTAAATCCAATCTCTACATAACAATAGTCATCCACTGGATTAGGATAAATCTTAATAGGGAGCTCTTCGATTAACTCTTCTAAGTCTTTATCTCCTAACTTAACAATCTTCCAGTTTTCTTTTCCTAACTCTTCAGCACTTGTTCCTGCTAAAACAATGGAGCCGTCTCTGTTGATCTTAAGATCAGACAAACGTTCCTCCTTCTTTTGTGATTTTCCTTTCACGTGTTTTCTCCAAACTTCATTTCCATTGGAATCTACAAAAAGCATCCAAAAAGTTTCATCATCTTTCTCTACTCTACCTTCAGCTTGAGTATATCCACCAAGAAGAAAACCTTTGGTTTCTGAGTCTTTGGCATTCATGACCATATTGAGCCCCATGAGAATATCCCTGTTTTTAAAAGAATAGGATTTCTGCCATTGTTCATTACCATTATTATCTAAAGCAACGAGCCACACATCCGTTCCTTCTTCTATTCCTACGGACTTGTTTCCTGATTTTTCAGATCGACTTTCTCCTCCTATAAGTACTCCATCAAGAGTATTAATCAAAGTTCTTGGGTGATCATCTTGGTCTCCTCCATAAGTTCTCTGCCAGAGTACTTTTCCAGTTTGATCCAGTTTCACTAACCAGTAATCACCCTGTCCATAGTTTTCAGTTGCTTTAGCCACATAGGTTATTGGAGTGGTAGTTTGCGCTTTTGAGGTTGAGTTTTCTTTTTTGTTTTCAGTTTTAGAATACTCCGC
>NZ_JBYVEB010000114.1:0-9351 GCF_058117085.1 Chryseobacterium sp. CG10_8
TTATAAAAAATACTTTTGATGAAATTTATAAAAATTCAAAATCCTTGCGAAGAATCTTGGGACAATATGCACGAAGTTTCAGGTGGCCGGTTTTGTGATAAATGCTCTAAAAAAGTTTTGGATTTGACCGAATCCTCGACTTCTGAAATCCAAAGTATTATTGAAAATTCCAAGGATAGAGTGTGTGGAAGGATGTGTTCAAATAAGAAAAATATGGCTTCAAGTGTATTAATTGCCATTTCTATAAGTTTTCTTGCCTGCACATCAAATCAAACCGTTCATCACACTCCATATCAAAAAGTAACTGATAACCTTCTAAAAATTAATGGTAGAATCTCACTTGATAGTCTTAATATTGAAAATTTAGGAATTCGTTTAGTGACGAAAAACAAAGTTTACGAAGGGGAAATAGATGCTCGCAATAACTTTGAAATAATCATTCCTGAATCAGCACTCAACGAAAACAACATTATCAAAATTAGTTATAGAGGAACAAAATCTAATAAAATCTATTCAGATTCCTCTTTGCATTTAGTTTCAAGAAAAAATTTATTGAATTAGGCATCTAAAAGATATTTTTATTAGAGTTAATGGAAAATCCATCAGCTGTCTTGTGATAGTAATTTGTGAAATTAAGTATTTTTTGTGCCGGATTTGTAGGATCCGTAATCATCCCTTTTCCAACAAAATCGTATACTGACAAATCTACCGTCCTATCCATATTATATGGTATTAGTATCCATTTGGTTCCTTCCCAATAATAAAAAGAGTCTGACAATACGGCATGCCCTTTCAAATATACCAGCTCGTTAGCTCTTGTTGGATTAGTAGTTGGAAAAGCACTGATGACAGGTACCAAAACACCATCTTTACCAGTTGGAGCAGTCTTACTGCTTGGGTCGATGTGCAAAGTAGCTTTCGGGTCGTTAGTATTAATCCCTGCTTTACCAGCCTGCGAGTATCCATAACCCATAAAAAGCAGTACTGATAAACTCATTAGAAATCGTTTCATTTATTAAAAGTGTTTTTTTTATTATTTAGTGCTTTCCAATCGCAAATAAAGTGCCAATATTAAAAATAAACCGAACAGGACGTTCTATTATTAAAAATATGCCAAAAATATAATCGAAAACAGTTAAAAAATTATCAAATATCCAAATGTGTAGAAACATCTGAGTTTCTTACAATATCTAACAACTCGAAACAAATGAATTAATTAATGAAAAAGTAAATGGATATAAAAATTTCAAAAGCAAAGAAAAATTATACGAAAATTCAGTTTTTGCTATAGGTTCCTTATCCAAACAGTTTACCGCAGTGCAAACTTTACTTCTGGAAGAAGAAGGTGACTTAAAAACTTCTGACCAAGTTTCAAAATATTTAACCGAATTTCGGAAAGCAGAATACCAAGACATTACCATTCACCAACTTCTAAATCACACTTCTGGACTTAGTGATTCTGGAAACCAGCTATTATTCAAAAGTGGAAAAGGCTTTAATTATTCTAACAAAGGATATCGTTTTTTGGGACAAATCATAGAAAAAGTGAGCAAAAAATCATATCAAGAAAATGTAGATAATTTATTTAAAAGGATTGGAATGAATAGCTCCTATACCCCAACTGATTTTGATGAGGAAGACTTCGTTGGTGCGCATATTGGAACTCCAAAAAACTTACAAATTATTACAAGTATGCCAGAACGACTGGCAAGAAATGACATCGGAACTCCCGCCGGCGGAATCCTATCAACCGTAGAAGATCTTCACAAATGGAACAATGCTCTTTATGGCGGTAAAATCCTAAAACCAGAATCTTTAAAAAAACTCAAAACAAAATCAGCAGAAAGAGACCATCCTATTCTCGGAAAAGTGGGCTACTGCTATGGACTTATGACCAATCTTACTGCTCCAAAGTCGTACTTCCACACAGGCTATGTGAAAGGTTCTCCTTCGCTTAATATTTATTACCCCGAAACCAAAACTTCGGTAATTGTCTTATCAAATATAGCCGATGAAAGTAACGGAATCGATAATATTTTCGTTCCGCACATCCAGGTTATGAAGCAAACCGATGCTATTGAAGAAGTCTCTACCAAAACCAAGTTGACCATGCTTGGGACAATCAAAAAGTAGATATCAGACTTCCAAATACTGAAGAAACGGTTTTATCTTTTCTACCTGATTTAAGAATTTTCTTTGAGCCAGAATTGTTGCAATAGATCCTGCGATTAAAAAGATCAAACTCAAAACAAAAATAAAAAATATAAACCACTGATCTTCAAATTCATGAAATTGAAAAAGTTGTCCTACTTTTGAAGGATCATCAACTAAAGAGCTGCTCAAAAGGTAAATTGGATAAAAACCTGCCCCAGAAAAACCTATGAAATTCTGATATGAAGAAAGTTGATATTTCTGATATTGACGAGTCAATTTGTAAATTTTATACCTCCAAAATATGTTGAAAATTGGATAGAAAGAAGACACTACAAAAGTAGACAGCAAAAGAACCGCAAATATGTTGGATGGTAAAAATTGAGCAAAAATTAATAAACCCAAAACAATCGAAAGAGCGTATTTGATAGATGGTTTAAAGATTGCAAGATTGGCTTGACGACGCATTTTCCTGACCAAAGGCGAAGCATCTTCCAAATCGCAACTTCCATCCCAATAAGGTTTCAGCTCTTGATGCCACAAATCTTGTACTTTTTCAAAAGCCTCCTCAAAACTCAAATTTTCTTCCCTTTGCAAATCAAGAATCTGAGAAACAAAATGATCTTGAACTTCCAGCATGATATCTATTGGGAGCTTTTTATCAAGGAGATAGGTGCGGATTTCAGTGAGTTGAGAATCTGTCATGGATTAAAACCTTTAAAATTTATAGAAACACTTTTTTACCTCTGATGGTTAAAAACCAGAGCTGTACTTGCATTGCCGAAAGAGACACCCACATTAATGAATTAATAAATGGACTGAACTTGATATGACTAAAAATACTAATCTCTGAAACCACTGGAGCGAAAAGACTTACAAGCGACCAGAAAGCGAATAACCTAAGAACAACAGGCTGAAAACCTATAAACAAAAACTCATTGAATTTTACTTTTTTCATAATCAAAGCAACCAATCCCATAATTGCGACAACAATCGCCAAAGCCAAAAAAACAGGGGTAAAAACATAATTGAAGTATAAAGAAATTACTAAAACCATTGCTGAAAATATTAGCGCGTTACGCAAAACATTTTGATTCATTTTTTGGAAATACTGCTTTTCGATCCGGGTTATACTTTTAAAGGAAAACCAATCGGCCTTAACCATTTGTAAGTCTTTCTTCCATAAAAGTTTAGTTCCAAGTAGGGCTTCCTCGAAACCTTTTCCTTCTCGAAGGAAAAGTTCAGTTTGATTGATAAAATGATCTTGTAGTTCGATTAAAAGATGATTGGGAAGCTTTTTGCTTAGCAAATAATTACGGACTTCATTAAGTTGTGTTTCGGTCATGACTTTTGAAATTTAAATCTTAAAACTAAATTCTAACTCTTTTTTTAATTTGCTCCAAAGTAATCTTAAACTGATTAAAATAAAAAACTCCCAAAAACCACCCGAAAAAATATAAAAAGTAAAGCAGTAATGGCATGAAATCGTCCAATCTAAAACGGTTAAACTCTAAAACATTTGATAAAGCATAATGAAATTTATTGAATCTGTTTTCATAATTAATAAGAATAAACGAAAAAATAAAAATGGTGCTTATATTCAGTAATCTCGCATTCCCTTGTAGATAACTATAATTATTGGTATGATTATTAGCTTTTCTTATTGCCTTGAAATTAAAAATCATTAAATACACCCCAAACAAAGTCAGCATACTAAAGCACAGTAAGTCAAAGTAAAAAAGAATCTCTACATTGTAATAATTTAAAACGACATTCAATGTTATAAAAACAGCAGAGATCCAAAGCGTTTTTTGAAGATTTTCTTTCTCCGTCTGGCGACTTACTTTTCTCTGAAATCTAGTTGTTTTTTTCCAAAACAAATTCCTTTTCATTTCTAAATCATCACTCCAAATCTCTTCTACTTCAGAGAACGAAGATTCAAAATCCTTATGCTCATTTTGCATCTTTGTATCGATTTGTTCAACCATATGATCCTTAACTTCCAAGAGTAAATCAATCGGCAAATTTTTTCTCAAAAGAAAATTAGCTAATTTAGTATGTTGTTCTGGAGTTATCATATATTAAAAATCGTGTTAAGGTTAAGGATATACGATTTCATTTCCTGTTCCTGCGTTACTTGTTGCCTTTTGCCTTTCTCAGTCAACAAATAATATTTGCGATCGCGACCATTGACTTGCTGAATTTCTGACTCAATCATTCCCTCACTTTCTAGCTTGTGAAGAATAGGATATAGCGCTCCTTCGGTCATTTCCAGCTCTCCTTTGGTTAATTCTTTGGCACGTTGGGTCATCTGATAGCCATACATTTTGACCTCAGAAGCCAATAATTTCAAAATAATATTCTGTAAAGTACCTTTATATAATGCGTTCTTCTTCATGCCTAATTTTCTTATGCATTACAAATGTATACATAATTTTCTTATGTATTATTCTTTTTTCAAAAAAAATCCGAGATTCTTCAATCTCGGATTCCAAAGTCTATCAATATAATCTATTTATTTTTTATTGAAATCTCCTGCATAAACCGATGTCAGACGGTCTAATGACAAATACTTTTTCAGGACTTTATTTACCTCATCTAATTTCAGAGCCTGAATTTTTGCATTTTGCTGATCATAGTTATCAAGTGGAATTCCAAATTGTAACTTAGTATTAACCAAATTAATTAAAGTATCTTCCATTCCGAGCATGGTCTCGCGCTGATTGGCGTAACTTTTCTTGTTAGTATCAAGTTCCTCTTGAGTAAAACCATCTTTAATTGCTTTAAATATTTCTTCTTTCATCGCTTTCTCTACGGCATCACGTTTTGTAGGATTTAGAATTGCATAGTATCCCCAAGAAGAAACTTCGTTGGTAATTGGCACATCAATATAGGATCCTGCTCCATAAGAAATCCCTTCTTTTTCACGTAATCTCTGCGGAATCCTTGCAGAAAGAAACCCTCCGCTTCCTAGCATTTCATTTGCTAAAACCAATGCAGCATAATCTGGATTATCTTGTTTCATTTTGAAACTTAAGCTTCCCACAGCAACTGCATTTTCCTTATCTGGCGTAACTATATTTTTGTCAACTTTTTTCGTGTCAAAAAATGTTGGCTGCACTTTTACATAAGAAGATTTACTATTAAATTTTCCAAAAGTCTTTTCTAATTCGGTTGAAACTACTTTGGAATCAAGATTACCAATCAATGTTCCGTAGCCATTATTAGCGCCTAGAATATTTTTATAAAAATCTACTATTTGATTTCGAGTCACCTTCTTATTATTATCAATCTGTTCTTGAAGTCCTGCTACATAGAAAATACTACTTTGAGGATAAGGTGAAACCAATCTTTGCAATTCATTATATGCAATTGATTGCGGATCTTTAATCTGACCTTCCAACCAAGTATTAGTCTCAATTACAGTCTTCGCTAATTCGCTTTCAGGAAATGTAGAGTTAGACAGCATATCCTTCAGTATTTCCATTACTTGAGGAAAATACTGCTTATACGTGCTCAGGTTGATGTAAAAATTCTGCCCATCAATAAAAAACCAAATATTAGATTTCATTTGATCCAGCTGATCTTTAATTTGCTCCTTAGTTCTGGTTGTGGTTCCTGCACTTAATAAAGATGCGGTCAAATTCCCAACTGTAGATTTTCCAGCTAAATCCTTCTCGTTTCCAATCATTAGTCGGAAAGTACCTTGGACTTTTTCGCCCTTCATTTCCTTATTTATTAGACCATATTTCATCCCATTAGAAAGACTACCTTCGGTAAGGTTTCTTTTAAGGTTTGCTATACTTGCTTCAAAAGGAGCTGGTTCTTTTTCAGCAGCTTTTCCCACATAATTATTAGTCAATGCAGCAATCTGATTATCTCTAAACTCAGCAGGTGTCACTCTTTCTTCGTTTTCTGATGGACGGAAAACCCCAATCGTTCTATTATTGCTTTTAAAATACTTTTGAGCTACTCTATCAACATCAGCAAGAGTAAGTTTTTCAACATTATCTCGGTACAAAAATCCAAGTTTATAATCTCCTGCTCCAACAATTTCCGTTAATCCAATTGCAAAATCAATCGTGTTATTTTTATTATTTTCAATATTTTTCAAAAGCTTAGATTTAGCTCTCTTTAGATCGTCCTCTGTATACTTTGTTGTTGCAATTTTATCTAACTCTGTCTTTACTGCAGGGACGGCTGCATCAAGATTTTTGTCTTTAGGAACATCAAAATTAAAATACATCAATCCAGGATCTCGAACTGTTGGGTTAAATGCCCAAATACTTGAAACCTTTTGAGTTTCCACCAAACTTTTATATAAATACCCTGAAGGATCTGCGGTAAGAATCTCGTTAAGCGCATCCAAAGCTGCATAATCTTTGTCCGCATATGCAGCAGTATGATAACCTACCGCTATAATTTGACTATCATTATTTCTTTTGATTTCAAAATACTTCTCTCCATTTTGTGCAGGTTCTACTGTATACGTTCCTCCCAATTCTCTATTGGGCTTTGGGAGGTTCGAAAAATACTCACCAATATATTTCAATGCATTATTCTCATCAAACTTTCCAGCGATAATCAATATTGCGTTATCGGGTTGGTAATACTTTTCATAAAATTTACGAAGTGTCACTGCTTTTACTCTTTCTATATCTTCTCTACTTCCGATGGTTGAATTCCCGTAATTATGCCACATATAAGCATTAGAAAAAACATTCTGCATCATTACCCTGACTGGACTATTCTCCCCCATTTCGAATTCATTTCTAACTACAGAAAACTCCTTATCCAAATCACTCTGAAGAATCGTAGCGTTCAGCATTCGATCAGCTTCCATTTGGATAGACCATTTCAAATTTTCGTCATTTGATGGAAAAATTTCGTAATAATTAGTCCGATCATACCAAGTGGTTCCATTTGCAATTCCTCCTTTATCAGAAAGCTGCTTCTTGATATCTCCAAGATTTTTGGTCGACTTAAAGAGCATATGCTCCAGTAAGTGAGCCATCCCCTTTTCGCCGTAACCTTCGTCCTTAGAACCCACTTTGTATACGATGTTAACCACCATATTGCTTTGGGACTGATCTGGTATTAGTAATACCTTCATTCCGTTGTTAAGGGAATACTCCTTAACTCCCTCAATATTAGAAACTAATTTCGGATTCTCTTTTTGGCAATAAAAGAGCGTGGAAAACCCTGTTATCAAACAAAGGGCAACCGTTAAAAAGACTTTTTGCATTTTTTTTAATTTGATTCATTAAAGATAGGTGCTTTCCCATAAATATCAAAAAATCAGGTGTTAGTATTCTGTTAAAAGTTTAAATTTGCCTCATGCAATTGGAAGCCGAAAAAATTATACTCGGAATCGACCCTGGAACATCAGTGATGGGGTACGGAATTATTTCTGTTAAAAAGAATAAGATGGAATTAATTTCGATTCATGAGTTAATTCTTAAAAAATACCCGAACCACGAAACCAAGCTCAAAAGAATATTCGAAAAAACTTTGGCCCTTATTGACGAGTTTCACCCAGATGAAGTAGCTTTGGAAGCTCCCTTTTTTGGAAAAAATGTTCAATCGATGCTGAAGTTGGGGCGTGCGCAAGGTGTCGCCATGGCTGCATCTCTTTATCGAGATATTCCCATCACCGAATACTCTCCCAAAAAAGTAAAAATGGCAATTACTGGCAACGGGAATGCCAGCAAAGAGCAAGTTGCAGGGATGCTTCAAAATCTCTTGAAACTGAAAGAATTCCCCACCAAATACCTTGATGCTTCTGATGGCTTGGCAGTAGCAGTTTGTCATCACTTCAATTCTGGAAGTTTGACCGATGAAAAATCGTATACAGGTTGGGCAAGTTTTTTAAAACAAAATCCAGATCGACTAAAATAATACGATGATACTCATTTCCCTTCCTTGAAGGAGTAGGAAAATTTAAAAAATTTTGAAAGAGTAGTTCGATCCAAAATCCTGTTTTACAGACACATACCTTGTAAAACTATTTTACAAAATTTTAGCAATTAATTTACTTGGTATTACCTAATACTATTTGTAACATTGGTACGTTTTTTATAACATATTGATAGAACAAAAATTATTTTG
Source organism: Chryseobacterium sp. CG10_8 (assembly GCF_058117085.1). Taxonomy (NCBI): domain Bacteria; kingdom Pseudomonadati; phylum Bacteroidota; class Flavobacteriia; order Flavobacteriales; family Weeksellaceae; genus Chryseobacterium; species Chryseobacterium sp. CG10_8. Next base: position 8,260 of record NZ_JBYVEB010000114.1, read on the forward strand.
AAATGCAACACCAAAAAATAGACCCGACAAACAATATTAACCACCAAATGAACTGGTTTCAGCAGTTCCTCATGGTGTGTTCGGGAGCCAACCTTCACATTTTGAAAAAAACGCCAAGTGAGTGGAATAAATTTGCCGGAATTGGAGGAATAGTGCTTTTCACGGCCGCTTTTGCAACATTGTCAGCTGGATATGCCATATATACGGTATTTGATGACATTTGGATTTCTGTAGGCTTCGCCATTTTGTGGGGGCTTATGATTTTCAACCTCGACCGATATATTGTTTCCTCCATGAAAAAAACAGGAACCTTTTGGAATCAACTCCTGATGGCAATTCCCCGATTAATTCTTGCCACCTTCTTAGGAATTATTATCTCTAAACCTTTGGAACTTAAAATTTTTGAAAAAGAAGTTAACAAACAACTTAACACTATTATTCAACGGAACAAAAAACAACTTCAGGTTGAGATGAACGGAAGAATCCTGCAACAGACAAGTCCATTTGAAGATGAGAAAAAGGAAATCAATTCTAAAATCGCAAACTATCGTGCTTCTTACGATTCTGCAGCAGTAGAATTAGAGAAAGAAATTCTTGGAACAAAAACTGGTCTTACTTCCGGAAAAGAAGGCTATGGTCCTAATGCAAAAAGAAAGTCCGAACTCAAAGAACAACGACGACAAGATTTGGAAAACTATCAAAAACAAGTTGCCGAACGACAAGCCTATCTCGACAAAGAAATCTCAAAAGTCTACTCCAACCTGGAAACCGAACGTGGAAAAACCGAAACTATTGAAGACAAGTTCAACGGATTTGCAGCGAGGCTTCAAGCCCTTGACGAATTGGGCAAAAACACTCCAATTATGGCTTTGGCTGCAATGTTTATTATGGGACTTTTTATCGCACTTGAGATTTCACCTGTGTTGGTTAAACTAATTTCTTCGGTTGGACCTTACGATTATCTTCTTGAAAAAACAGAAAATGATTTCCGACTCTATTCTAAAGAAAAAATAGCCAAAGGAAATGCATGGACTGAGCATAGAATCGATGATTTCAAAGAAAACTTGAAACCTAAAAAATAATTAAAAATTT
>NZ_JBYVEB010000115.1:0-9347 GCF_058117085.1 Chryseobacterium sp. CG10_8
TACCAATAATGTCGAACGCTTCTCTCTGAGTGATAAGATTTTTGCGTAATTGCCTAGCTGCGTTTATTGGTTGAGAGGTAAGTTCTCGAGCAATTTGCTTTCAACTTTTGTACGGAGATATTCTTCAACTTGAAAAAATTGAACTGCTGTTTTGGCATCAACGTATTTATTAATCTTTTTGTAATACCAATTGAGGTTTCTCTCATACCTCCTTTGAATAGCAAAGCATTTTCAACGATTTGCTTTGTGGCTTTAGGATCATTAGACCCAAAAACATTGGCGTAGGACATCAGAAGGTCTAGACGATCTTGTGCAATCACCTGCCTATCTAGTTCGTAATTGTTGTAATATCCCCAAAATGTGTCTGACTTTTCAGGGGGAATGGTTATTGCTTCCTTGACAAAGTCTTTTTTTACCTTTCCAATTGCACTTTTGATGAGGTCTGCTTCTTGTTTGTACTCTTGTGCTTGAAGTGAAAGGTTTGACATCAAGAAGCCAAAGAGAATTTGAATAATTTTAGTTTTCATGGTTACTAGTTTTTAATGGTTAGTTATTTATTAGTTTTTTTGGTTTTTATTTTTAAGGATTATGGTCGGGATTGGGATGCTGAAATCTCGGGTCAGGATGCATAATCACATTAGGTTTCACTGTGGATGGAGCCATTGTATTGATTTCCATTCCAACATGTGAGTAATACGTTAACGCTCCTACCATGATGAAATTTATTCCTAATCCTAATAGTAAATATAGTAGGCCTTTGGATAGATTTTTGCGCTTTTTTTTCACAATAGAATCATTATCTAATGCAAACCATATTGCGGTGACACCCACCAAAATCCAAGTAAATCCAATTAAATACGTTGTTGAAAAAGGAATTTTTTCTTCCAGCCATCCTGCAACTGGTTCTTCTGGAGGAGCAATGAATATCTTGTACTGTAACCCTGCGACTCCAATCATAATGACCGCTAATCCTATTCCAATAAAAATGTATTTGAAAGAGTTGAAATCAGATAAAATGGTGTAAAGAATCTTTTCATTTTGAATAGAAGAAAAATTGGTTTTTTCTTTCCAGAAGTAAAATGACAACGCAAGTAATATTGCACCAAAAGTGAAACATGGTTCTCCAAACGCCGAATTATCAAATGGATATGTTGGTGCCAATGGCCATGTTAAGGTAGTGTGGACACCTGTAATAAAAAGGATGATCCCTAAAACCCCAAAGTTTATAGCCAATCCTTTTGGATGGATGTCTTGCTTTTGGATGAGTTTAGAAAACAAACTCCACAGAGATAGAAATGCAGCTCCTGCCATCACCGCCATGAAGGAATTATAAAGGTGTATTTTTTCCCAATCTATAATTAAATGGTCTTCCATAGTATTAGTTTTTTGTGTTTATTTCAAGAATCGAAATTTGATATTATTAGTGGTTTAAATAATTGAACCTCGTATTATCAAGAATAAAATGTGCTTTCTTGCTAAATTGTTTACCAAACTTTTCCATCTTCTTTAGGCACGGTAGGCAAATCATCTTGAAATTTCATGGAAGCATGAGTGCCATCACAGAATGGTTTGTTGCTCGATTGCCCACAACGACATAGAGTTTGACGATTTCGGACTTCATAGAATTCACCCGAACTGCTTCTCACAGGTATGCCACCACGAATCATGATGGGTCCACTGCAACGCATCATAATATCTTCAATCAAGCTAACTGAAGGATTTTCAAATGATTCAATCGGTTCTTGTGTTTCATTATCCCACACAATAAGTCTTCCACCAGGACAATGATGTGCCATTTCGAGGGTAAGTTCTTTTGCATTCTCACCTTCTAATTGAACTTCATTCCAGACTCTTTGTCCCGCATCACAAAAACGGGCAAAAGCGCAGAATTTTTCATCATCAGTTAATGACCTTTCTGGCCCTTTGATGAGGATAGATGTTCTGAGTTCTGACTGAAAGGTTGCCGTTTCGGTAAGGTCTATTTGGTTGGGGTCAATATTCTTGTGCGAACCATCACAGTAGGGTTTATTCTTTGATAATCCGCATCTGCAAAGTGCTGTCACTTCTTTTGCGGGATATTCTTCGCCCGATTGATAATTGGTAGAAGTGCCGTTTTCATCAGGCATAATAAATTGTTGAATGATACTTGTGCCACCATGAATGATGATAGGACCATCAAGCATTATTTCGGCATAAATATTTTTGTTGGCTTGTCGGGTGCCAATTTGTATGTTGAGATTGTTATTTTCCATAAACTGTTTTTTTATTAATGATTGGAGAGCTTCAATATTTAAGATAATAGTGTTACCCTTCTATTAATCAAATTGAAAGCGTAAAAGGTCGCTAAATCGATGTCTGTCAATAGCGTAAATGGTCAGCGTGCGGAGAGATTTTCCATATCTCCTTTGGTTACATATAGTCAAATCTATTTAAAATGTCATGCTGACGAAGGAAGCATCTGTATAGATTCTTCGACTCCACTTCGTTCCGCTCAGAATGACAAACAAATATACCATGACAGATTATTAAGATTTAACTATATCTTACTGTTGTAAAGAAGCCAGCAATGTTTCTGCTGCCAATTTTCCAAGTTTGTTTGCAGCAGCAGGGGAGTCACCACTAATGAGTTTACGATCAATATGAGTCTCTCCAATTGGACCAAGACTTAAAATATGGACACCTAATCCTTTCAGTTTTTCACCAAAATGCCAAATTAATTTTCCTGGTAAATAACCTACCGCCTCCATCATGGTGTCAGAGCTATCAGGGAAAGCTTGAATTTTATAATCTTTAAATGGGAAGTTGTCAGGATCTTCATTAAGAGTTAAGGATAATAATGCAGCTGGTCCATGACAGATCGTGATGATATGTTTGTCTTGGTCTAAAAACCACTGCAAAATAGACTTAGTATCTTCGCTGAAAGGAAGGTCAATCAATGCTCCATGACCGCCAGGGATGTATACCGCATAATAATTGGAATTGTCATTCAAGTTGTTGTAAACATCAAGCATGGATAAAGGAAACTCTAATTGCGGTGCATAGCGACTCATCATACTGAGTACAGCTTCATCTTCTTCTGGGATTGCCCCATTCTTCAATTTTTACCGGACGTCCTGTAAGCGTAGCAAAATCTAGTAGGAACCCCGCTTGTTCTAAATGTAGCAACACTACAAAGGTTTCTACTGGATGATTACCCGTATTAAACAACCGTCCGTTTTCACATTCTAGAAAACCATCTTCTGTACATAGTACCAGAATTTTTTTATCATCGCCAGTGTAAGCCTTTTCATACACCGTATAATCATAATTTGTTTTCTTGCTTGTTGCAATTGCTAAGGATGATTTGGATGGATTGTAAGTACCATCTTCATTTTGTTGAGGTTCTGCACCGATAATTTCTTTAAAAGATTTCATATTTATTAGTTTTAAGGTTTTAGTTTTTTTTATTGTGTTTTTGAAATATTACTTTCTAGATGGTTTTAGCATAATTAATCAATAAAAACAGCTTGTTATCAATTGATTGTATGTTTCAATGAAAATTAATATTTCAATATTTTTTATAGTAGTTCTCGTAAATATTTCAGTCCAGATTTAGTAACATCCACCATTTCGCCTGTTCTTCCGTTCCACATCATTTTTGCCATAGAGGTTGCAAACCCTTCAACTTGATTGAAACTAATTTTTGGTGGCATTTCCAGAGCATTAGGATCAGTAAATACACTTACTAATGCTGGTCCTTCATGAGCGAATGCTTCTATAAGTGTGCTTTCTAACTGGTTGCTTTCTGTGACGTTCCAACCTTTAATATTCATAGCTTCGGCGATTTTCGCAAAGTCAGGGTTTACCATATTGGTTTCCCAATCTAAGTAGCCCGCTACTTGCATTTCTAATTTGACCATACCTAAAGCACGATTGTTGAAAATGATGATTTTTGCAGGAATTTTGTATTGACTAAAAGTCATTAAATCACCCATTAACATACTAAACCCACCATCACCACAAAGGGCAACGACTTGTCGCTCCGGATGTGATAACGCTGCTCCCATTGACATAGGCATTGCGTTTGCCATGGAACCATGGTTAAAAGACCCCGTAAGATATCGGTTCTTTCTTCCTTTAATAAATCGCGCAGCCCAAGAAGAGGACATACCTGTATCAACTGTGAAAATGGCATCGTCCGTTGCTAGCTCATTAATTAGATGAGCGACATATTCAGGATTAATTTTTTCCGATTCGGAGTGCTTGTTGGCGTATTCCAAATAGTCTTTTTCTATTTGTTTGTGCAGGTCGGTCATTTTGGTCAGAAAAGAGTCGTCATCTTTGGTTTCAATTAATGGTAATAAGGCTTTAAGCGTAGCTTTAATATCACCACAGAAACCATAGTCGGCTTTGCATTTTCGCCCAAGACGTTCTGGCTTTTCGTCAATTTGAATCAATACATTTTTCTCTGGTAAAAATTCTGAATAAGGAAAATCTGAGCCAAGCATAATCATTGCATCAGCATCGTGCATCGCTTCAAAATTTGACTTCTGTCCTAGTAAACCGCTCAATCCTACCGCAAAAGGATTATCATCTTTGTCATAAAATATTTTTCCCCGAAGTGTAAAACCTATTGGAGATTTTATTTTTTCAGCCAATTCCAGCACTTCTTTTTGAGCATTACGGCTACCATAACCGCAATAAAGCATCACTTTTTTGCTATTATTAATCAAAGAGGCTAGTTGTTGTAAGTCCTCTTCATTGGGTAGCACAACGGGATGGGTGAAAAAATTAAATTCCGAAGAATTGCTCTCGCCTGCTTCCGCAGCAGCAACATCGCCCGGCAAACCAACTACAGCAACTCCTTTGCGACTTATTGCAGCCTGAATTCCGTTATGAAAAGCTTGAATAGCCTGCTGTGGCGTATTGGCCATAAAACAGAATTTGCTACAATCATCAAAAAGTTTAGTAACATTGGTTTCCTGAAAATAATCTGTACCTAACTTTGTCGAAGGAGCTGTTGATGCAATTGCTATGACCGAGTTTCCTGCTCGGTTGGCGTCGTAAAGCCCGTTGATAAGATGTACGTGACCAGGCCCACTACTGCCCATGCAACAACCTATTCCATTAAGTTCTGCGTCCATAGAAGCAGCATATGCCCCTGCTTCTTCGTGTCGAACATGAATCCATTGCAAGCGTCCATCTCTTCGAACAGCGTCGTTTACTGGATTTAAACTATCACCAGTAACAGCGAATATTCTTTTCACGCCAGCATTAACTAGTTTTTCTACTAAAATATCTGATACGTTTTTTGACATAATATGTTATTTAAAAAAAATTAAAACATTTGAAGAATATTAATTAGAGTCCTCCTAAAGTTTGAGATAAACCAAAATCATAGCTAATTTTTATTTTTCATTTGTCCATACTATTCATTATGTTGAATATATGAGTGTGTGTATATCTCAACCAGGTTTCCAAAAGGATCTTCCATGTAAGCCATTTGGTATGGCTTTACTCCTGTAGGGTCTAAAGGCATGATTTCTGTTTTTTGTTTCCCCCCATATTGTAAAATACGCTCGATGCGACTTTCGATATTGGGATCCTGAATACAAAAGTGATGAATACTGGTTACGAAAGGATTGTTTTGAGAAGTTTGAAAACCATTGTTTTTGAACTCAAACATTTCAAAGCCATGTCCATCCGCTGAAACCAAATGTGCAAATGAAAAAGCTCCCCAACCTTTTCCATAGATTTTTCTTCCAATATCGCTTAAGGAATTATTTCCATTTTCTTCTACGTGGATTGGCCCCGAAAGGTAGTACCAACCCATTGCAGAGGTATAAAATTCAATGGCTTTTTCCAAATCAGGAACAGTAATTCCCACATGGGAAAAGCAAACAGGATAAGAATTTTCTCTTGTCATAATCAATGCTATTTGACAGTGTGTAATATTAAACCGATATGAGTGTAATAGTTTAATGCTCCAAAAAGTAATAATGCCCAACCCATTATATTCAGTCCAGCGAAGAGTAATTTATCAATAGTACTTATTTGGAAACTATCTTTGTGTGAATTGAAAAAAAACGAAGGAGTAAGAAAGCTACAAATGCCAACACCCAAAAATATAAGAGAAAGACCCCAAGCTTCTAACCAAGGCCATTTTGAAAAATAACCAGTGATGGGTTCTTGAGGAGGTGCAGCAAAAAATTGAAAATGAACACCAGCAAAAAAAATAGCTGTAAGCATTAGTCCCAATGCATAAAATAAAATGTTGAAAGGAAGAAAACTTGAACTAATTTCTTTTAGTGGATTTTCATTTGCTTTTAGTGCGTCATTATTTTTCCATAAATAAAAAGAAATGAATATTAATAGCATCCCAAAAGCTAAGCAAGGCTCTCCAAATATAATATTGTCCCAAGGAAAACCATCTCCGAGTGGCCAAGTTAGCGTCATATGAATACCCGTGACTGCTAAAACACTTCCTAATACTCCAAAGAGAATACTCCATCCTTGAAACTTGATGGTTTTTTTATCAGTTAATGCCTTACCAAAATTAGCAATAGAAACTAAGGCTACTCCTGTCAGCAATGACATGATAGTATTATAAGTAGGCATATTAGCCCAATCTATTATTAATTTAGATTCGCTCATATTTCAATGTTTAAAATTTCATAAATCGACTACAAACAAATAAAACTTACAGTCTAGATCTTGACCGATCCTTATCTTAATCTAATGTCTACTTTCTAAGAAGCTTCAAAGTAGTTAAGTTTAACTGTATGTTATTGCCCTCAAGTTTTGTAATAGATTAACTTATAGGGTTGATATTTTGTGTAATAGATTCGTCTTGGTTGTTAGCTTCTTTACATGAGTGTGCATCGTTGCGCATTGCTACTAAAACAATGGAGTTGATTAGATAACTTTTCATTTTAATAAAGTCTTAATTATTTTAAAAAAGCCATGATCTTATCTCTTACCTCATCTGGTCTAGTAATAATCATTAGATGTCCAGCCCCGTCCAAATATTCTAAAGTAGCGCGATCTCCAAGGTCCTTTTTAAGATCTACAGCATTGGCTTCAGGAGCAACTTGGTCTTTGCTTCCTTGTAAAATGAGGAACTGAGAATTTCCTTTTGGAGCCCACCACTCACTCAACGGAGTTTTATTACTTGCCCCCATTTCAATAGAGCCTGCATTAGGAGCCAAACTGTTTTTGATCAATTTTGCAGCTTTGGGCGCGTCATTGGGATTGCCCACCATGTATTTAACAGAATTGACCAACTCTTCCTCCGTCACTCCTTTGCTAAAAATCACATTCAATGCTTTTTGGGTGTCCCCTTTAGCTGGAAATTTTCCTCCAGCTGCTATTAATACTACTTTTTGTACCATATCCGGATGATCTGCGGTCATCATTCTGGCTACTCTATTGCCTATCGCATGCCCTACAACGCAAGCTGTAGTTGCATTTTCCGTTTGAAGCACGTTGTAGACGTCATTACCTAAATCATGGAGCGTAAGTCCCTCTGATGGTCCAGTACTATTGCCCGCACCTCTAGGGTTGATAGCAATTACATAATTTCCTTCTGAAGCCAAAGCTTTTGCCAAAGGCATCATATAATTGACATTAAGTGAGCCTCCAGGAAGGAGAGCGACCACAGGACCTTCTTTGTTTCCCAAAGTATAATACTCAATGGTAACGTCATTGAACTCTGTTGTTTTACCTACTGCAACCGTGTCAATTATAGGAGTTGTAGTATTGTTCTCTACTACGACAACTTCTTCTACTACTTCGTTCTTTTTTGGCGATTCTTTGCAAGAGATGACTGTCGTGATAATCATGACGACAGAGAATGTTCCCCTTCTAAAAATTTTCATAGGACGATTCTATTTTTTAAATTGTAGATTAAGCCCTGTGAAAACTTGGAATTGAGGTTGAATTCCTTTACTCAATGCAGCGTATTGTGGTTCGATAAAGATATTGACTGTGGTATGTCCAACTTTCAGTACTTTACCTACCCCTAAAGCATAAGGAATCATGTAACTGTCATTTTTGAAGTCAAAGTACCAAGTAGGGACAGCTCTCAAATAATATCCTTTTCCTACTTGCCACATGAAGAATGGCTGGAAGGCTCCGTTGTTGGTATTAGCTCTGTCTTCGTCACCACCCACAGATGCTTGCCATGTAATCAAGGTTCCCCATTGGAAAACTGGTGATTTTGCATTAAACGCAACAAAGGCGAAACCTAATTGCCATTTACCAGTGCCTAACATATCTTTGCTTGCAGTGGGCATTGTTACATATGGACCAATTCCGACACTTGCAGTTGGTTTGCTTACAAACGTGTAGGCTAAAAATGCATTTAGATCACCTAATCCGTTAGTTGATGTAACGCTACCCATACCATTTGGAGACGCTATTGTGCTTATGGGAGCGGAAGCTCTCAGTAAAAGTCTACCATTGACAAAAGGCTTAGCAAATCTAACCCAGGTGGTATTCATATAAGACTCATCTGGGGCATCTGTCAGCTTTGGTGCATAATAGTTATGAAAGTTTAACGCCGTCATATTGGCTAATGGATTATTAGCTTGCGCCTCTGCATTAATTGATTGTTGAGCAGAAGTAGTCTCGACCGCTTCTTGCGCCTTAAGTCCTATGCCAATAAATAGAAGAAGCCCGAAAGCAAAGAGTTTTTTGAAGGTTCTATTTCCGTATAGAAAAGAATCAAACAAAATGGTTTTCAGTTCGTTTTTATTATTTCGGTTGTGTAAAGTTTGGTTTTTCATGGTAGTTTTTTTTTGACAAAATCGACAGTCTATTTGGACTGTCAGGAGTTTTTAAGTTTAACTAGGTACACTTTTGGGAATTCCCAAATAGATTCTATGATAACTGTAAATCAAGATTGAAGCAGCCTTTTAATCTCAACTAGATTAGTGTGGGGATTGGATGCAACTAAAGCGTTTTGGATAGGGAATAAAAACCTTATTAACCGTAATTAACAAGCTGTAAAGTATTTGTGTTCCCCCAAAAGTGGCTTACAGTGCTTAGTGATTCATAGAATCATAGCACATATACTAACTTATCCGATGTATAGGAGAGGTGATTCCTATCAAGTTTTTTGATAAGTGAATGCTCTAAAACAATCAATCTATCTTCGACTAACATGAAAGTCGATTTTCTTGAATGTTTTAGTTCAAGTCTATCTTTACCGGAGAAATGAAGAGGAAATAATTTTTTGTAGATGTTTCATGGTTGTTTAGTTTTTAGTTTTGATTTCACTAAGTTATGATAATTTTTCATAAAAAAGTCATTTGAGCGTTTTTTTTATTTTTTTCTGTTTCTTTTAAAAAAAAATTATCATTTGATAA
>NZ_JBYVEB010000116.1:0-9229 GCF_058117085.1 Chryseobacterium sp. CG10_8
AATTTATTTAATAAAAAAACACTGTGTTTTTTCTTGTGCTAAAGTCATAAGAATTATAACAAAATAAAAGTACTTTTAATTAAAATTTTTGACTTTTAGTAAAATTATTTTTACTTTTGATAAAAAACACACACTCATGGATGTAGATTATATTGTTGGGCAAATATCTCAACAACGCAAGCGTAAAGGATATACTTACGAAAACATGGCAGATGAATTACACATTACTCCTGCTGCGTATAGGAAGATTGAGACAGGAGATACCAGACTAACAGTAGAAAGACTTTTCAAGATTGCAGACATATTAGAAAGTCCTTTTACCGATTTTTTAGATTTAGAAAAAGATATTCTCAACCACCACCATCATGAAAAAGAAAATGTATATCAGCAAAAGATGGATAATTTTTTTCAGGAGAATAGAGAAGTATATCAGAAGTTGATAGATTCCCAAAATAATCAAATAGAACTTTTAAAAGAGCAAATAGCTTTCTACAAAGAGCAATTCAATTCAAAATCATAATGTCACTTAGTATTAACTTAAAAACACAACATCATGCCCATCACAAATCTTAACAACACGCATCTTAATGCCGTACAACTTACTGCAGCACAAGATGCACTTACGGAGTTAGAAAGCGCACTTATTGAGATTAACATTAACCTGACCGCAGAAGACCGTCAGAGGTATGGTAGTATTAATGAGCAGAACAAGTTATTCGTAAACAAAGTTTACGATTTTTACAAGAGCCAATCCAATCTAAGTGCTACGGAAGTGGATTGGACAGAGTTTGAGAAGGATTTCAACAGTCGACAAAATTATGAGGCACTTATTGCTCGCTTGGATAGTCTCTCTATGAGACTGAAAAATTCTAAAATACTTCATGATTATGATAATTTTCAAGCGGCACTTACGGATTACGCTTACACAGCATACAAGGCGGGAACTTCCGCACCTGGTTTCGAAACAAAGCAGACAGAACTGAAACAGTTTTTCAGTAAGGCAGGTAAGAACACAACAGGTATTGAGCCTACAGAATAGGTCCGTATATTCACTGATATAGTCCCAAGCCAAAAGCTTGGGATTTTTATTAGTACTGATGAGGTACATTATTGGTGTTTTGATGTTCGGAAAAGAGTGGTCCGGGTCATAAAGCCTGATACAGAAATTATGAAGCATATCAACCATGCATAAAACCTGTTTTTTGGTGTTGTAGACCCCAAATTTTGACTTATACAACCTCTGTATTGTAGGTTGTAACCTTATCAAAGGACTGTGAGACCACTTACATGCACTTTTGCGACTTTAAGTTAGATATTTCATCACTTCTTAATCGTAAAAAAATAAAAAAAATAATTTTTGAGCAGACGGCAAATATTTGTTTGGATTTTGTTTTTGATGTCAAGTTGGCTTATCGCTTTTAGTTGATTATATTTGCATTCAAATATTACGAATGCTTTACACGATAATCAAAGCAATACACATTATTTTTATGGTCAGTTATTTTGCGGGTATTTTTTACTTAGCAAGAATTTTTGTGTACTATAAAGATACCGATGACTTCGAAAGAGAAAAACAAAGAATCCTACGTGAGCAGTACGTTTTCATGGCCAGAAGATTATGGAATATTATTACCGTTCCTGCTGGAATCATCATGTTAGTAAGTGGATTAACAATGATTTTCCTGAATATGGGATTGATGAAAATGCCATGGTTTCATCTGAAATTGACATTTCTTGTGGGTCTTGCCTTCTATCATTACTGGTGCTGGAACAAAATCAAAGAAATGAAACGTTTAAACGGTGGTGCGTTGCCGATGTCCAATCTCAAATTAAGACAAGCCAACGAGATTGCCACTTTTATTTTGTTTTTGGTCGTTTTCACCGTGATGATGAAATCCATGGTGATTGAATACTGGTGGCAATTAATTCTGGGATTTGTCGTTCTAGTGATGCTGATTATGGCAACCGTGAAATTAGTGAATAAGAATAAAAAATAAATAAAAACGGAGTTGGAAGAGTATCCGTCTTCCATTATCCTTCATCCATCAAATATGATTGCAATATTTAAAAAAGAGCTTTGGAGCTATTTTGGAAATTGGAGCGCTTGGGTTATTTTGGCTGCGTTCAGTATTGTAGGGACATTGTTCCTATTTTTCTTTGATAATGATTCCAATATTTTCGAGATTGGGATGGCGACATTACAAAGTTATTTTGGATTAATTCCTTGGTTATTGATGTTTATTGTCCCTGCTTTAACCATGAGAACATTTGCCGAAGAACAACAAAACGGAACCCTATATTGGCTGTTTTCTCAACCGCTGAAAACTTCAGAAATCGTTTCTGGGAAATTTTTAGCTGTTTGGTTGGTTGGAGTCCTATGTATTCTACCTTCGCTAGTATATTTATACACTATTTACACTTTGGGAGTTCCAGAAGGCAATCTAGATTTTGGGGCTACTTTCGGAAGTTATTTTGGATTGATTTTATTGGTAGCAGCATTTTCTTCTGTTGGAATTTTGGCTTCATCTATTTCCTCTAATCAGATTATGGCTTATTTGTTAGGAGTCTTTCTTTGCTTTATTTTATTTTTTGGAATAGAGCAATTAGCAAGCTACAAGTTATTAGGAGGAGCAGATTATATTTTGCAAAAAATTGGATTCTATCAACATTTCAATGGATTTTCGCGAGGTTTGATAGATAGTAGAGATGTGTTTTATTTTCTTTTGGTGGTTGGGATATTCTTATTTCTGTCTAATTATTTCGTTCAAAAGAAAAAGTAAAATCCTTTTTTATTTAATTAAAATTGAAAATGAAAAGTAACAAAAATATCATACTCATTGTTTTAGGAATCGTTTTACTTTTAGGAACAATCGGTATTTTTTCTACGAGAGTTGACCTTACCAAAGAAAAGAGATATACCCTTTCTGAATCTTCAGTCAAGGTCTTGAAATCTATCAAAAAACCTTTGATGGTCGAAGTCTATTTGGATGGAGAATTTCCGGCTGATTTCAAACAGTTACAGAACGAAACCCGTTTTATGCTAGAAGAATTCAGAAGCATTAATCCTAAAATTGATTTCAAATTTATAGATCCAGTAGCGACCAAAATGTCGCAAGATACTCTGATGGCAATGGGAATGAGTCCTTCTCAAATTTCTGATTTCAAGGACGGAAAGGCGGAGCAAATCGTGATTTTCCCTTATGCAGTGATGAAGTATGGAGAATATGGAGCTTCGCTTCCATTAATTCTTGAGCAATCTGGGATTCAAAGGTCCGAACAATTGAATAAATCCATCGAAAACCTAGAGTATAATTTGATTTCTAATATCAAGAATATCGCTTCAGACTCTCGAAAGAATGTTGGAATCCTGGTTAATCAAGATGAATTAAGACCAGAACAATTTCAAGGATTTGTTAGCATGGCATTGGAGAACTATAATGCAGGTCCAGTCATTCCAGAGGTAGGAAGTGAGTTGAGTTTTGCAGACCTTCCAAAACTGAAAAAGATGGATGCTTTGGTCATTGCAAAACCTCGTAAACCATTCACCGACCAAGAAAAAGTTGTTTTGGATCAATATATTATGAATGGTGGAAAGACGCTTTGGATGATTGATGCGGTTAATGCGGAGATGGATACGCTTTTTACTTCCAAAAAGATTGTTGCCTTTCCCGTTGATAATAATCTCACTGATTTTTTCTTTAATTATGGTATTCGTATCAATGCTGGTTTGGTCAAGGATATGAAGAAGTCGGCTCTTATCAGAATTGTTTCTGGAGAAGTAGCCGGTAATCCACAATATAGTAGTTTTCTTTGGCCGTATTTTCCTGTTGGAATTTCAGAAACTCGTCATCCAATCACGCAGAATATTAACCCAGTTAAATTCGAATTTCCTACTGCTATTGACACTTTGGGGCGAAAAGGAATCAAAACATCGGTTTTGTTTGAGAGTAGTGAGAGGACTAATATCAAGCAAGTTCCAGCTAGTGTTGCACTCTCAGAAATTGTGCAGATTGATTCTACAATGCAGTTCGAAAAGCCCACCACGCCTAAGATTTTTGCGGTTTCGTTGGAAGGAAAGTTCAATTCGGCTTATGCTAATAGAATCGAGAGTAAAAAAGTTCAGAACTTCAAAGCCAAAAGTCCAGAAAACAAGATGATTGTCATTGCTGATGGAGATGTTGGTCGCAATCAGATTGTGAAAGGTCAAGCTTTGCCTCTAGGAACAGATTTGTTGACGAAACAACAATATGGTAACGAGCAATTTCTGAAAAATGCTTTGGATTGGCTTCTTGACGATAGTAATTTGATTGAATTAAGAAACAGAAACATCGAAGCTCGATTGTTAGACCGAAAAAGAATTGATGAGGAAAAAAGCAATTGGCAATGGTTCAATATGATTTTGCCTTTGGCAATTATCTGTATCCTTGCTGGGTTGTTTTATTGGCTGCGCAAAAAGAAATTCGGGTAAGAAAGATTTTTAATTTGCTACAAAAAATATAGGAAGGTCAATCGCATTCCTTTTTTTATTTTATCTCGCCTTTTTGTATTCGATGTAATAATTGTAATTCCATTGGATAGGATTAGCTGAACTCAAAGTGATGGACTGCCAATTTTCAGTTGGATTGATGACCATATTTTCATTGAATCTAATTGGGAGTTGAAAATCTTTCACCACGTTTTGATACCGAAACTTTAACTGATTTCCATTTTGTTGATATTCTAAAACTGGAATTTTTGTAGTTCTTAGATATTGATTAAAAACCGTTGAAAAGTCAATCCCTGATTTTTGGGAAATATAGTTTTCAACTTGTTCCGAAGTGACGGTTTGATGACGAAAATCCTGATTAAGACCTCTTAAAATTTGTCGAAATTTTTCATCGTCGTTGATGACTTGTCTCATCGTGTGAAGCATATTGGCGCCTTTGTAATACATGTCTCCACTTCCTTCGTTTCTTACGCCATATTTACCAATTATGGGCTTGTCATTGACGATATTGAGTCTAAGTCCTTGTAGATATTTGTTGGCCGAATTTTTATCGATAAACTTTTCCGTAAAAAGTGTCTCCGAATAACATGTAAAACTCTCGTGAATCCACATGTCAGCTTGGTCTTTGGCCGTAATGTTGTTGGCAAACCACTCATGACCACTTTCATGGATGATGATAAAATCCCATTTCAATCCAATTCCTGTTTCAGACAAATCTCTTCCGTCATAACCGTTGGTATAATTATTACCGTACGCAACATTGCTTTGATGCTCCATTCCGAGATAAGGCGTCTCCACCAATTTATAGGAATCTTCATAGAAGGGATAAGCCCCGAACCAATATTCAAAGGCTTTCAGCATTGGTTTGACTTGCTGAAACTGTTTTTTTGCCTTTTCGAGATTGTAATCCAGAACCCAATAATCCAAATCTAATTTTCCATTTTCGCCGTCGTAAGTATCTTTAAAATTCACGTATTTAGCCACACTTGGGACGATGGAATAGTCGTTAATAGGATTTTTAACTTCCCAAGTCCATTCTTTTTTGTTTTTTACTATTTTTTCAGAGATCAATTTACCATTTCCAACTCCGACCAAATCGCTTGGCGTTATGATTTTCATGATGATTCCATTTTCGGGTTCATCATTCCAAATATCTTTGAGAGGAAGCCAAAGCGAAGTTCCTGCTCCTTCTTGAGCGACACTCATAAAGGGATTACCATTTTTATCTTTTTTAAAAACCCATCCTCCGTCCCAAGGTGCATTTTTTGCAATGGTTGGACTTCCCCAATATTGAATCGTAAAATGTTGAATGTCTCCTTTTTTATACTTTTTTTTGGAGGTAATGAAAATGAAGTCACCTTCTCTTTTGCTTTTGCACAGTTTGTCTGACGACTCGATGATTTTGTATTGCATCGGTTGTTGAAGGTCAATTTGGAAAACTGGATTGTCAATGTTTTTTGTGATTTCGAAAGTAATTTTGTTGGTTCCGGAGACTTCTTTTTTGTCAAAATTGGGTTCTACAATCAGTTCGTATTTTTTGACATCCCAAAAGTTTCGAAATGCTGTATCAGAGCCTTTCAGTGTATCTGTTTTGGTAAATTTTTGACCAAAAACAAAAGTACCCATCACAATTAATATTCCACCTAATTTCTTCATAACCTCAATAATGTTGAATTCAAAATTAATTAAAATAAATGGATTGAATTTTTATTTCCGTATTTTTGTGTGAGGATGGAAAAAACCGAACTTTTACAACTGATTTATCGGGCAAAAGATAAAGACCAGAAGTCTCAGACGCAGCTCATCAACTTGTATTGGGTGGATGTGTTTTCCTTTATTTTGAAGAAAGTTAATGATACCAATGATGCGGATGAGATTACAGTGAATGTTTTTTCTAAAGTACTTTCCAAACTGGATTTGTATGACCCTAATTTCGAATTCAAAACATGGGTTTTGACGATTGCGCAAAATACCATTATTGATTTTTGGCGTAGAAAAGGGAAAGAAACGGAAAAATCCAGCGATACACTTCACGATGTTAGAAATGAGTACGCCAAATCACCAGAAGAACTTCTGATTTCAGACGAAGACCAAAGCAAAATTTTAAAAATTATTGGTAGTTTGGATGCTAATTATCAGGATATTATAAGGCTTCGTTTCTTTGAGGAAAAAAGTATCAAAGAGATTTCAGAAGAGCTTAATATTTCGGTTTCTAATACCAAAGTCCGCATTATGCGCGCCAAAAAAGTCCTCGGCGAATTGCTGAAAGACAATGATTTCGATGTAGATTAGAGGAATCCTTCTATAATAAAATACCACATTGCTGTTGTTGCAAAACCAATAATAATACTGATTCCTATCGTAAGGTTGGTGAGTTTTGTATTCAGATGATATTGTTCTGCAATAATGCTGGAAGTGACCAAAGTAGGCATTGCTGCTTCAAAAATGGTGATTTTTGCAATGTCTCCTTTCAATCCTAACATCAAGGCAACCAGCATAACAAGAGCGGGTGCCAAAATCAGTTTGTACAACATAGACATCGAAATTTGCGGAATCAACTTTCTCCACCCATTGAATTTTAATTGAAGTCCAACTGAAAATAGTGCAAGAGGTGCAACTGTCGAAGCTAATTTATCAAAAAGTGCTTCCGCAATAGTGAGGTCGATGACCTGAGAGAGTATTAATGCACTAATGCAACCAATAAAAGGAGGGAAGGTCAAAAGTCTTTTCAAAATAAATTTTGCAGAAATAGATTGGTCGTCTCTTCCGCCTCTCAATGCTGCAATCATTCCCAAAGTCGATAATCCGAAAAACATGGTTTGGTCACAGATAACAGCGATGCTCAAAAATTGTTCACCAAAAAACGCTGAGACCAAAGGAAAACCGATGAAAGAGGTGTTGGCATAACCACTTATCATTTCCAATGTACTTCTTGACCGTTGAGAATATCTTTTTTTCTGGGCATAAAATTTCATGAAAAAGAAACTTCCAACAGCAATCAAGAGCGTTCCGAAAACAGGAAAAAACAAATCTGAACTCCACTCTATTTTGGGTAAATATTTAAAAGAAACCGCAGGTAAGGCGATGTAGAGAATCCAAGTGTTAATCCCTTTATGCGCTTCGGGATGAATAGAACGGGTCGCCCTAAGAATCATTCCGCTGATGATACATACCGCTATCAGTACAAAGTTGAACACTTAATTTTCAGTTTTAGAGTTACAAAGGTAGTGGGTTTCCTAAAGATGAAGAATTTTTTAAACGATTTTGTTTTTGGGAGAGTTTAAATTATAGAAAATTCAAATGCAGGCGATTGTTTTCATCATGATATTACTTGTAAAATATTCCTTAATTTTGTGAATTCAATTTCTAATATGGAGAATCAAATTCAAGATACTGTTACCAATAAACCAAAATGGATTAGAGTAAAACTTCCAACTGGAAAAAATTACAGAGAATTAAGAGGTTTGGTGGATAAATATAAGCTTAATACCATTTGTCAAAGTGGTAGCTGTCCTAATATGGGCGAATGTTGGGGAGAAGGAACGGCTACTTTTATGATTTTGGGAAATATCTGTACCCGAAGCTGTGGATTTTGCGGTGTTAAAACAGGGAAACCTTTGGATGTTAACTGGGACGAACCAGAAAAAGTGGCGCGCTCCATTAAGTTAATGAAAATCAAACATGCTGTTCTTACATCGGTTGATAGAGACGACCTCAAGGATATGGGTTCTATTCTTTGGGCAGAAACGGTTAATGCGGTGAGACGTATTTCTCCAGGAACAACGATGGAAACATTGATTCCAGATTTCCAAGGGATTCATAAACATCTTGATCGTATGATTGAAGTGGCACCAGAAGTGATTTCTCACAATATGGAAACTGTTAAAAGATTAACCAGAGAGGTGAGAATCCAAGCCAAGTATGAAAGAAGTTTGGATGTATTAAAATACCTAAAAGACGCAGGTCAAAGACGTACGAAAACCGGAATTATGTTGGGATTAGGAGAGGAGAAGGATGAAGTTTTTCAGACGATTGAAGACGTGAGAAATGCAGGAGTAGATATCGTGACGATAGGACAATATCTTCAACCAACGAAGAACCACTTGCCAGTTAAGAAATTTATTACACCAGAAGAATTTAGTGAATATGAAATTTTTGCCAAAAATCTTGGTTTCCGTCATGTGGAGAGTTCGCCTTTGGTGAGAAGTTCTTATCATGCAGAAAAGCATATTCATTAATGGTAAGAACCAAGTAAAAAGTAATAAGAATCAATAAATAAAAATCGTCCAATTGGGCGATTTTTTTTAAGTTAAATTAATCCTGTTAAAATTGCGAAAGTAATTATATGTACTAAACATAAAATCAATCCGACGATATTAATTCGCATTATTGTCTTGTTGTGGATTTTATTACCGTAAATGATAGAAACAACATTGAAAATCAAGAATAGAGGTGAGGAAAAAAGGGTAAAAAGCCCAACTCCTAAACCTGTATCTCCTCTCTCAGGATGTTCTTTAGGAATAAGAAGAATTATCCAAAGATAGGCGTAGAATCCGTACATCAGAACATTAATGCTAATGTGAAAAGCTTCGTGTTTTCCAAATTTATAAAAGAAAAATACAATTGGTACCAAACAAAGTAGTAGACCTAAAATATTCATTTGCAAGGGAATTTACTCTTGATGTAATTCAAATCTACGACTTTTGTGTTATAAAGTTATTAATGTATCTTTAGATTTAAATA
>NZ_JBYVEB010000117.1:0-8856 GCF_058117085.1 Chryseobacterium sp. CG10_8
ACTTTAACAATATCTTTTAGATGCCTAATTCAAAATCTTTATATAGCTTTCTACTTAATTTTCTTAAAATAATAAACTTTGTTTATTAATAATTTTAACATTAAGATAATCAGTTAATTAAGTAATATTATATAATAAGAAGTCAAAAATTTGATTTTAAATAAGAGTCATTAAATTAAAAGCCTTTAAATCCTTAATGGTAAAAATATTTTACAAATTTAGACAGGCTCTAAGATAATTCAGCTATTGAAAAGCGCTAATCTTCATATTTTTACCATTTACTTTCAGCTTGGAACCTTTGGTTTCTAAAATCTTTTCTTGCTGTTCTTCGTTGGCAAGCAAATTTGTAAGATATTGGTTAACTTCACTATCGCTAAGAGTCACCTCTTCCCCATTGAGAACAGCTTCGGTTGCATAACTGTTAAGTATTTGTTTCAAATTCGACTGAAAAAGATCCGAAGTTCCAAAGATGTCACAACCGATGATTTGGTCTCCAGAAACAGCAACTAAACCAACGATATCATTCTTCCCTTTAAAGCTTTTCAAATAGAAATCAACATATTTTTGGATTTCAATTTTCGTATCATCGTTCTTCGAAATAGCAGCGTAAGTCCCACTATTGGTATTGGTATTGTTCTTCTGATTGACTTTAGCCACATCTCGCCAAACGGCTTGTTGTGATTTCTCCATCACTATCGTCCTTCTAACATCATTGGATATTTTACTATGAAATTGATTAAACTGCGCTGTCCCTTGACTATCGCTATTCCAACGTCCACGTTCAACACAATATACACCAACAAAGGATTTTTCTTTTGGAGTGAGAATTTTCTCTTCGCGAACCACCCTATCTTGCTTTCCACCAGTAATGACATCTCCTAACTGCAACAAAATAGTAGCAGACGAAGTATTTTCGAACAAAAGTTGATTGACTTGTCCTCCTTCTGAAACTTCTGTGATTTTGACATAACCCTTAGTAATAGCTGTTTCCAAAGGAATATAATTGGTTTTATCATTAATCTCTTTTGCAAGAGATTCTTTTGCTCTAACTACGTAAATTTTTAATTTTTCTTTGGAATAGACGTATTCGGATCTTGCTTGTCTTTGGCTGTCAAAACCGATATCCAAGTTTTTAAGAGTCATTTGAGCGTTAGAAAGCCCAACAACTGAAATCATCAAACTGAGAGCTAATACATTTTTCATTTCTTTAAATTTTATAATTATGATGTAAATGTATTGGCTAAAATCAAGCATAATAACCAAAACTGGGTCAGAAATGAGGTTGACTTGGTGAAATAAAAAAATCCTGCTTTGAATTTCTTGAAAAGAAAAAACGGGCATTCGAAAATACCCGTCATTTAGAGCCTGTTTAAATTTGTAAATTAATTTTACCATTAAGGTATTGAGAGCATTTAGCTTAATGATTCTTAATTAAAAATCAAATTTTGATTTCTTATTTAATACTACTTAATTAGCTGAATATCTTAACGTTTAAAAAAAGAATAAACAAAGTTTATTTATTTTAGAAAATTAAGAAAAAAGTATAAGATTTTTTTTTAATTAAATTTAAACAGGCTCTTAATATTTTAAAAATAAATCGCAAAAATTAATTTTTTGCCATTTTTTTCTTCAAATTAACAATCATATCTTCCGTCATCTCAGGAAGACCAAATTTATAATCCAGATTCCAATCTCTTTTTGCTACAGAATCGTCAATCGACGCTGGCCAAGAATCAGCAATTGCTTGTCTAAAATCAGGTTCGTAAGAAATCTCGAATTCAGGAATATGCTTTTTGATTTCTGCCGCCAATTCTTTTGGAGTAAAACTCATTCCTCCCAAATTATAAGAAGAATGAACGGTCATTTGATCTTTTGGAGCGTGCATCAAATCCAATGTAGCCTTAATGGCGTCATCCATGTATAACATCGGCATTCCTGTATTTTCGGTAATAAAGCTTTTATATTTACCGTTCTCTAACGCTTCATAAAAAATCTCAACTGCATAATCGGTAGTTCCACCTCCCGCAGGTGTTTTCCAAGATATCAGTCCCGGATATCGGATGCTTCTCACATCTACTCCATATTTGTCATGATAATACTCGCACCACTTCTCACCAGCCAATTTAGAAATTCCATAGACAGTTGTTGGATTAAGAACAACATCTTGACCTACATCATGTTTAGGAATTCCTGTCCCAAAAACCGCAATAGAACTTGGCCAAAATATTTTTTTAATCAAACCTTCTTTTGCCATTTCACAGAAATTAAGCAATGGCTCTACATTGAGACGCCAAGCGAATAATGGCTGTCTTTCCGAAGTTCCGCTAAGTAGAGAAGCCAAGTGATACACTGTTGTAATCTCATAATCCCTAATGATATCACGAACTAATTGCGTATTGGTAACGTCCATCCTTTCATAATAACCCGCAGAAGTCAACGATTTGTCCCATCTATCCAATCCTGATGCTATAACATTTTCTTTTCCGTGGATTTCGACCAAACGATTGGTAAGTTCGGTTCCAATTTGTCCAAGTGCGCCTGTGATTAAGATTTTTTCCGTGGATGAGTCCATTAATGAATACTTTTTAGAATTAATATGAAGGTTAGCAAATTTAAAAAAATTGAAGTACTAAAAAAAGAAATTTCTAAATTTGAGACTTTAAGTACCAATATGAAAGCTCGACTAATCTATATCACTCTTTTAATCACCCAATTAACCTTTGCACAATTCACCGATTTTTCAATTATCAAAGAAGTGCATACAAAAAACAAGGGTGTTGTTGTTTCCGCTCATCCTCTTGCAAGTGAAGCTGGAGCGAAAATTTTAAAAATGGGTGGAAATGCCTTTGATGCTGTGATTGCCACACAATTAGCTTTAGCCGTTGTCTATCCTCAAGCTGGGAATATCGGTGGTGGTGGATTTTTGGTGGGTTACAAGAATAATGGTGAAAAATTCACTCTTGATTACCGCGAAAAAGCCCCAGAAAAGTCACATCGCGACATGTATCTCGATAAATCTGGAAATGCTAACACAGATTGGTCTCAAAACGGACATCTTGCGGTAGGTGTCCCTGGAAGTATTTCAGGATTTTTTGCTACGCTGAAACATGCAAAACTTCCGATGAAAACTCTAATACAGCCAGCTATTGATTTGGCGGAACAAGGTTTTGCAATTACAGAAAGGGAGGCATCGCTTCTCAATTCCAAGAGAGAAGAATTTTTGAAATTCAATAAAACATCGACCGCATTTGTTAAAGATACCCCTTGGAAAGCAGGAGATCTTCTTATTCAAAAGGATTTAGCAGAAACCTTGAAAAGGATTCAAACTTTGGGAGAAAAAGGCTTCTATGAAGGAAAAACCGCTGAATTTTTGGTTGCCGAAATGAAAAAAGGAAGGGAATCATTTCCTTAAATGACCTCAAAAACTATAAGACTATTGAAAGAAAACCGATAGATTTTGATTACAAAGGACATCAAATCATGTCGATGCCAATGCCTTCAAGTGGCGGAATTCTTTTGGCCCAAATGCTAAAAATGTCTTCTTTTGAGAATTTAGAACAATACCAACAAAATTCTGCTGAAGCAGTGCAAATTATGATTGAAGCTGAAAGAAGAGCTTACGCCGACAGAGCGGAATATATGGGCGATCCCGATTTTATCGAAGACAAAACACCAATGCTCATTTCAGAGGATTATCTTATAAATCGATGGAAATCATACAATTCTAACAAGGCAACAAATAGTTCTGAAGTGGGAAAAATTATTCCTCAATCTAAAGAATCTACTGAAACAACACATATTTCCATCATTGATAAAGAAGGCAACGCTGCTTCTGTAACTACCACCCTCAATGGTCTCTATGGAAGCAAAGTTGTGGTTTCTGGAGCTGGTTTTTTCCTTAATAACGAAATGGATGATTTTTCAGTAAAGCCTGGAGTTCCAAATATGTTTGGCGCAGTTGGAGGCGAAGCTAATTCGATTCAACCGAATAAGAGAATGCTTTCTTCTATGACACCAACGATTGTTGTAAAAAATGGAAAACCTTTTATAGTTGTTGGGACACCTGGCGGTACAACAATCCCGACATCTGTCTTCCAAAGTATTGTGAACATAATTGACTTCAAGCTTAATCCCAATCTTTCCGTTAACCTTCCAAAGTTTCATCATCAATGGCTTCCTGATTCGGTTGCTTTTGAAAAAAACTTTCCTAAAACTACTATTTCCGAATTGTCTAACAAGGGATACAAAACTGAAACCTGGAACCAAATCGGTAGAGTCGAACTCATCATTATCGACGAAAATGGAAATATTTCTGGTGTTGCAGACGGACGAGGGGACGACTCTGTTGCAGTAGAATGATATTTTTTATTTTCAATGTAAAATAAGAATAATCACTGACAATCTATAAAAAGGCTGCAAAAAATAACTTAACAACCAACAAAACAACGAATTATATAATAATATATATATATATATTTTGGATTGATTAATTTTTATCTTTGTTTTAAAATCAGAAAAAAAACACTATGCAATTTATAGATAAACTAAGAGTAAAAATCCTTAATTATTTGCCAGACTTTGATTTAGAAATATTAGAGAAAGGATTAGAAAAATTTGAGCTCAAACATTATTCTGCAGGAGAGTATATAGTAAAAATGGGGGAAGTTATTTCAGGAATTTATATTGCTGAGAAATCAATTAGTAGAGCTTACCAAATGAAAGAAAATGGGGATGAAAAAACCATGTGGTTAGAACCCGAAATGAGCTTCATTACTGATTTTTTCAGTTATAAGTATCAATCTCCAAGCGTTTACAGTATTCACCTTTATGAAGATTCTGATGTTTTTCTAATAAAATCTGAAGATCTCAAAGACCTTTATAATTCTTATCACGATTGGGCGCGTTTTGGAACCTCAATTTATGAAGAATATTTAATCTACATCTTTTACATGACCAATCTAATGGTTGATAATGATGCTGCTTCAAATTACGCTTTAATAGAAAAACAATTTACCAGATTTTTGCAGGTTGTACCATTGAAACATATTGCTTCCAGATTTAACGTTTCTCCTGTAACTATTTCTAGAATTAGGGCAGACAGAACCTAAAAGTCATTTCTTAACATTTGCATAGTGTACTTATTTTGACCTCATTATATTTTTGTCAAAATATTTTCATTAAAAAGTGTTTATCCTTCGAATAAACATAACTAATGAAAGCAAACGCAAATGTATATGAAAAAAAAATATCCTTTCTGGGTGTACGAAAAATCGTACGCAAAGTTAATCTTGATGCTCATTCTATTGTTAGGATGGAGTGTTAATGCTCAATTTTCTCAAAATGTAATCCCCTCGTCAGCATCTTGTATTGGTAACGGTAGTATGACTGCTAACATCACTGATGCAACTGTAGGAAGTTCGTTTAGTTATGCTTTATATCTCGGCACTTCTACAACGCCAATCAGAACCGGATTATCTACAGTAACGACAAGTAGTTTCAGTATTACTGAAACTAATTTGAGTGCAGGCAGTTACATTTTGACATCGCAAGAAATCACAACTTCAAATGTTACCTATACAAAAAATACAAACTTTGATATAGGAAACACTTACCAAGCCATTGCTTTAACAGCAACTGTAGCTTGTAATGATAATATTGTAGCGACGGTAACTCAAGGTACAGCAGCAACAGCTAATGCTTACACTTTACTTAATAGTTCTGGCTCAGTTGTTGCAGGACCACAAACAAGCAATATTTTTTCTGGAGTTGTAGCAGGAACTTATATTGTCCGTGTTACTAGTACTTGTGGAGAAACAGCGGGTTCTAACGGTGTCACAGTAAGCTCTTACGTTAATCCATACTCATTTTCAAGAATTTCTTCCGAAAAAACAAGTTTTAATTATTTATCATCTTGTGATAAGATCGATCATAACATAAGAGTATTTTACAATAACACTACTATACCAGCTGAAAAATTTCCAATGGTTATAAAGTATATTGTGAAGAATCCAACTGGAAATATCGTAGATATGTCCGGTGTAACAACAAGCAGCACCTATACCTATCAAACAACTTGGACATCAAATACAAATAACCAAGAGAATGTACAGTTACCTTACTTTTATAATCAATCCTTCACAATTACTGCTGAATTAACCGATTCTTGTGGTAAGACATATTCGCTAACAGACACAATTAATACTTCAATTAATTTTACAAACACGTTTCCCGCTGCGCAATGTGGTCAATCATTTATCCGATTAAGCGATTTTATTGCTTTATCACCAACTGCGACTATTACTTTCACAAGTTTTCCTTCAGGATTTATTGCTCAAAACTACAACAGTTCTTTCACTAACAACTCTTACTCACTAACCGCCGTTCCTGCTATAATTGATATAGGATCATACAATAATCCTGTCCCTTCCGGAAATTATTCAATTACAGTAACAGATGCTTGCGGACATAGTAAAGTCAATACTATTTTCATTAATACTTTTCCGCCTGTTTTAAGAAAAATGAGATATTTTCCAGGGTGTGATAATGAAGGTAGCTTTAGATTAGCAGTAACCAACGGAAATAATCTTCAACAATCAGGAAATATCACAAGTATGCAAATTACAGCGGCTCCAAGCACGTTTGTTGGAACATTACCTTTTGATGTAAGCTACGGAATTGCAAGTGATGGGACTTTCTCTATCAATTCTCTTCCTCCAGGAAATTATACTTTCCGTTCGGTCTCTACTTGCGGAACATTAATTAATACTTTTACAGTATATGGTAAAGAAATTACCTATAACACCAACCTAAGTTATGCTTGCGGAGGATTTAGCATAAGTCCTTCGCTACAATCAAGATTGGGACAAGAGCAAATGTACTTACAGAAGTTTTATCCTTCTTCTGGACAATGGGGACATCCAACTTCTGGAACATTATATGTAACTGGAAGCACAATTACCAGTACAACAGGCTTAGCTATTGGAAATAATGGCACCAATTCTGAAGGTCTTCTGACAGTTTCTGGATCATTGAATAATCTTACAGGAAGCGGACAATATCGAGTAATTGTACAATATAATGTATTCGAAAATGCTGTTGCCAACACAAATCCGACGCAGTATTGTTGGAATGTCTTAGACACATTTACTATTGATTCTTCTGGCATTATCTATAATGACTATTTTGTAACCTATTGTAGTACATCACCTACCACGTATAATTTGATAATTGATGCAAGTGGTTACAACCTGACTTACACTATTACTGAGAAAGACGGAGTTGCTTTTGTCATAAACAACGGTTATAGTGCTGTTTTCACCAATTTAGAAGAGGGTCTTTATACCATCAAAATAGCCGACAGTTGTGGAAATTCAAAAATAATAAAAGTTGTTTTGCAAAATGCAAAGCTGCCAAAAATAAAACCTTATAACTTGTGTGAGGGACAAGCTGGAAGCTTATACGTTGATGGATTTAGCTTTTTGACTTATACTTGGAGTTTTCAAGGAAGCTCTACACTGCCAACAAATACAGTAGTTAATGGAAATCAATTAAACTTTTCAACATTTTCTTCTGCAAATCATGCCGGTACATACACTGTACAAATAACCTATCCTGGAATTCCGTGCCTTAATTCTGCTCTTAGTTTTACCGTAAATCCAACAGGTCTACCGGAAGCTGGAACAGGGCAAACAATTACTATCATTCAAAATGACATCACAACTCCAACAATAGATTTATTTAATTATATTTCTGGAACATATGATAATTACGGAACTTTTAATGATGATGATTCGACAGGTCTATTAATTGGAAATGAATGGGTTGTTTCTCAAGCTTCTTCAGGGACATATCATTTTACATATAATGTTAATGGACTGTGTACA
The DNA here is from genome assembly GCF_058117085.1 of Chryseobacterium sp. CG10_8. NCBI lineage: Bacteria > Pseudomonadati > Bacteroidota > Flavobacteriia > Flavobacteriales > Weeksellaceae > Chryseobacterium > Chryseobacterium sp. CG10_8. The sequence goes on from NZ_JBYVEB010000117.1 coordinate 7,884, forward strand.
AGTCAAGATTCAACGGTTGTTACAATTATTTTAGTAGGTGCTTGCTATGATGACCCTAACCTAAATACATCCAATGATATAGACTCCAAGCACGGAATTACCTTATTAAGGAGAGCTGGCGAAAAAATTGGAGATTGGCCGATGATTAGAAAATCTGCTTTTACTGTTTTAGAATCAGGCAAAAAAGGATTTGTTATTACAAGGCTGGAAACTTCAGAACTTTCACAAATTACTCACCCGATTGACGGAATGATAGTTTATGATAAGACCGAAAGATGTTTGAAAATATATACTGTAGACGAATCAACCCCTACCAATTCTGGATGGAAATGCTACTCCAAACCAGCTTGTCCATAATTATTAATCAATAACTTCTTAAAAAAATGAAAAATATTATCATTAAAATATCTTTTCCAATATTTTTAATTCTTTCAGGACTTACTTCTTCTCAGGTGATTATTGGTGGTAAAGTCGGAAGTGCAGGAAATAATACCACATCTGTTTTGTTGGATTTCCCTACTGGAAAAAATAAAGGAATAATTGTACCATACATAACATCTATGCCCTCCAATCCAACACCTGGAACCATTATATTAGACACAACAAATCCGTTATCTGCAAGGATAAAATTTTTCAATAGTAACAGCGAAATTGGAAGTAACGGATGGACTGACTTAAGTGGCCAAGATGCTGATTTGAGTAATGAAGTATCTTACCAAAACATATTTTCCCCATTAGAGACTGATTCCAAAGCTATAATTGGATCAGACACAACTACAGCCGATGGAGTATTGGTCTTGGAAAGCTCTTCAAAAGCAATGGTTTTACCAAAAGTAAATAATGTTCAAGACATTTTAAATCCAAGTCCTGGAATGATCGTCTACATCAATAAAAGTGGCGCGAAAAGACTTGCCGTCTTCAATGGAAGCAAATGGAGCTTCTGGAAACCTTAAAGCAAAATACAAATTAACTT
>NZ_JBYVEB010000118.1:0-8633 GCF_058117085.1 Chryseobacterium sp. CG10_8
GCGGCAACTTTAGCAGACGACACAGCAAACAATAAATCAACGAACAGACAATGAAAAGATTTCTATTTTATTTTGCAATTACAGGTTGGACATTAGGACTAATTGTTCATTTACTTTCACTTGCTGACTACGACATTACAGACAAAGTGCCCTTTGTTTGGGTTTTACATATAGGCATTTTCGTTGTTTGGCTTCCCGTTGTTCTTGACTTGAAAAAAAATGAAGAACTTAAAGCATATCAACAATCAGGAATGATGAACAGAATGAACCCTGTTGGATTTTTTAAAATTATCTTCAAACAAACTCCGACTTGGTTGACAATAATTGCAGTTGGAGGTTTCTTTTATGCTTTCGTAAATTTTATGTTGTTCATGGCGTCTCAGCATGGAACACCCGACATAAGGGACGGACAATACATTTTGCATAATCATGGACAACTAATCAAAACATTGACAGAACAAGAGTATCATCACTACAAAGCAAATGAGGTTAGAGGTTTTTCAGGACATTGGTTAGCATTTTACGGACTTGCTGCAGCCGTTTTATTTCCATTCAACAGACAGCCGACAAATGAATAATGTATTTGACACTGGAAGAAAAGCAGCCGCTAACAGGCGTTTGGCAAAAAAGCGGGTTCAGTCCTTTATTGAAGCTTTGTTCTTCGAATCAAGTTCAGTGCTGGCAGAAAGTTTAGTGCTTCGAAATCCGCTTCTTCGCCAAGCGCCAAAACGTTACCTGCAACTGCCATTGAACAAAATTTCGTGTTAAATTAAACTCGGACTTGAGTGAATAAAAAAAGAAACTGAATCCAGACCAAACTTGTTTGAAAACAAGGTCTGAATTCATTTTCTACTTGACTAACTGAAAAAAATCTGAATCTAAATCGAACCGAATTTATTCAACGACAGTTTCGGCAACGAATTTCACAAACTTTTCGCATAATGATGTGAATATCTGAATGAAAAACGGCGTGAAATCGAAGATTCGACGTAGTCAATAAAATTATGCTAATTGGAGTGAAATTATGCTGAATAAAATCCTTGCTTTTTTTCGTACCGAAAAAAAATTTGGAATTTAACGGAATAATCTTCTTAAAACTTGCTGAAAATAAAAAATTCTAAAAAGCTTTATGAAAAAAGGCGCTGCAGGTAACATCGTATTGCTAAAAGACGGGGCTGAATTCCACCATTGAGCGTTTTGTGATATTTTGTCGCAATTTGCTTTTTCGTTTCACGATTTTTTGTAATTTAGTGCAACGAAAAAAGCAATTTGCTGAGTTCAGAGAAAGTTGAACTTTTAGGCGTAAAAGCCCGTCCTTCAGCAATACGCAAACCGTTATCTGTGAATTCACAGAAACACTTTCCCAAACCTTACAGAAAAACAATTTGAACTTTACAGAAAAACAATATCATTAAAGCTGTTTTAATTTTGTCAAATAATTTTAAAATATAATAAAAATGGCAAAGACAGTAATTATCACAGGAGGAACAACAGGTATTGGCAAAGCAACAGCGTTACATTTTGCAAAAAATGGATACAATGTTGTTATTACAAGTAGAAATGCGAACAAAGAAACGGAAGTTTTGGAAGAATTTAAAAAAGAAGGTGCAGAGGTAACTTTCTTTCCTTTAGACGTAACACAGGAAGAGCAAGTTAAAAACGTAATCGACAAAACGGTTGAAAAATTTGGAAAATTAGATTCTATTGTAAACAATTCAGGAGTTTCTTTAGGAAATGCTTTATTGGCTGATACAGAGTCGGACGAATTGAAACAAATGTTGGAAACTAATGTAATGGGTGTTTATTACGGAATGAAACACGCTATTAATACAATGTTGAAAACAGGTGGCGGAACTATCGTAAACCTTGCTTCCATAGCAGGTTTGAATGGATTAGTAAGTACGGCCCAATACAACGCCTCTAAACACGCCGTTGTTGGTTTAACCAAAGGTGGTGCATTGGATTACGCTACCAAAAATATTCGTATAAATGCAGTTGCACCAGGAGCAATTAAAACCGATATTTTGAAAAACGCAATTGCTTCGGGAACATATGATATTTCGGGAATTGAAGCATTACACCCAATGAAACGTTTAGGGGAAGTGGAAGATATTGCAAAAGGAATTTTCTTTTTGGCTTCAGATGAAAACCCTTTTATGACAGGAACAATATTGAGTATTGACGGTGGCTATAATGCAAAATAACCAAAACAAATAAATCCTTAAATTGGCTGTCAAAAAAGGACAGCCTTTTCTATTTAAAAAATTAATAAAATGGATATAATGCAAAACACTATAGATTGGTATAACGGAGAAATATTTGAGGGAAAATTTATCCTTGGATTTGGATTTTTCTTAATCTTAACGGCTTTACTATTTTATTTTTTAGGGAATACGCCAAGCGCAAAAGCGTTGCTGATTCCAATGTTGCATATATGAACAAAAATTATATGCACAATATTCCCTTGGAGCAATTTGCAAAACTTACAGGTAGAAGTATTTCATCATTTAAAAGAGATTTTCAAGAAATTTTCCACCAAACCCCTAACAAATGGCTGATCAAAAAGCGATTAGATTTAGCCCATTTTTTAATATCAAAACAAGGCAAAAAACCCAATGAAATTTATGACGATGTAGGTTTTATCAATTTTTCTCATTTTTCAAGAAGTTTTAAAGCAGAATTTGGAATAAACCCTTCAGAAATATAAAAAAACCACAGCTAACAGTGTATTGCCAAAATGCGGGGTTGAAGTCTTGGTTGCCGCATTCAGCATTTTTATTCGCAATTGCTTCTTTTTTCCACATTTTTTTGTAATTTAGTTCCACAAAAAAGCAATTGCTAAGGTCAGAAAAATTGAACTTTTTGGGTGCAAAAACCCGCACTTCGGCAATACTTTTTCGTTAACTGCAAGCACAAAAAAATCGCAATACAAGACTATAACTGGAAATTATTATGAAAAAAACGAAAGTTTATTCTGCTTTACTACTTTGTCTGTTTTTAACCAGCTGCTATTTTGGTGCGAATGAATCTGGAAGCGAAATCATAAACAATTGTTACCTCGTTAGGTGGGACAGTAATACCTGGATTTCTTATAGTAAAGATGGGAATGGAATTTGGGATACTGATAAAATTATAATTGAACATAATGTTTTTGCAGTTGGAGACTATGAGGAATTTATCATCGCTAAACAACATCCTTGTGAAAATGAACTACCACACATTCAGGATTTGGACAATCAGAAACCTAATAGAAATGTCACAAATTACTTTATAATCGACACAAGAAATAACAATTATATCGTCAACAAATACAAAAATGAAAAAGATTTCAGTAAAGCTAAAATGCTTTTCGGGATTCCTGAAAATTTACCTTATGAGTTTTACGCAAAAGAAATTGACTAACGTCAGTAGCTAACAATGGCTATGCATAATGCGGGCAAACGGCAAAACCGAAAGGTCATTACTTCTATTCAGCTAGCAATTTGTATATTGGTTGAGAAAATAAAACAAATAACAAAAGGCTCGCTAAAGTCCGTGCGAAGTCAGAAACTAAACGCTTCGAACTCCCGCACTACGCAAAGCCGCCGAAACGTTAGCTGCAAACGTACCAAAATCGTATTTAAGAGACAATTAAGTCAATAAATAGACTCTGAAATTATTATTGCAATCTTTAAAATAAAAATATGGGATTATTTGACATCTCCAAATCTTTAAAAAAAGAAAAGGTAAATTCTATTTTAAACAGTATTGGAAAATTTTTATTTATTGAATTTTACAGAACAAAAAATTTCAAAGGAATCATAAATTCCATTATTGGTCAATATATTTAGTTGCTTTTTCCTGTAAACGGAACTGAAATTTCAACTTATCAAAACGAATATTTTAAGAAAATTAAAAATAATTGGAATTCTATCATAAATCAACTTAAAAATTATAATTCACAAATTGATTTTGAAAACTATAAGGTTGTAAGTACTCTAGTTCCTGATAAAGGAAATAAATTTTACGATATTGATGCTGAAATTGTATTTGAAAAGAATAGCAATGTAATCTCCGTAATCTTGACTGACGTAAATGTTGATGAAATAATAGAAAGCTGAAAAACGCCTGCAGCTAACATTGTATTGCCAAAATGCGGGGTTGAAGTGAAAATTGAAACATTATACTTTTTTCGTCGCAATTGCTTTTTTGTTCCACATTTTTTTGTAAATTAGTTCCACAAAAAAGCAATTGCTAAGGTCAAAGAAAATTGAACTTTTTGGGTGTTAAAACCCGCACTTCGGCAATACTTTTTCGTTGGCAACAATATTTAAAAAAGAGAACGTTGAAAGATTATAATAAGATTTTAGTTATTTTAGATATTGATGAAACTCTAATTCATGCAACACCGAATGAATTAAATTACAAATCTGATTTTAATATTTTTGATTATCACATTTATAAACGTCCATTTCTTGACGAATTCTTGAATAAGATTAAAAATGATTTCCTGCTCGCAGTTTGGTCATCTGCATCAGATGATTATGTAAATGAAGTTGTTAAGGTGATTTTTCCAAGTGACATAGAATTAGAATTTATTTGGGGAAGAAGTCGTTGTACAGCCAAAATACATCCAAATATAGATGGGTTTGGAAATTATAATGAAAATTTATTTGCTCACTATAATTATATAAAACCACTAAAAAAGGTAAAAAAGAAAGGTTTTAAATTAGATAAAATGTTAATTATAGATGACACACCACATAAATGCCAACAAAACTATGGAAATGCAATTTATCCTAAAGAATTTAACGGCGAAAGGAATGATAACGAATTAGAAAAATTATCTGATTATTTGCTGACCTTAAAACATGAAAACAATGTCAGGAAGATAGAAAAAAGAGGATGGAAAAAATAATACTGTCGCCAACAGTGTATTAGCAAAAGCGGGCTTGAATATCCAAATTGAAAATTTGAATATTCTTCGTCGCCACTGCTTTTCAATTTCGTATTTATTTTGTAAGTTTACTTCATTGAAAAAGCATTGGCTCAGTTTGGTTGAAAATCGAACTTTCAGTTCACTTTTCGCCCGCCTTCGCTAATACTTTTTCGTTACCTGCAATTTTATAGAAACCGTGATGAATAGAAGATTTTTGATTATTTTGATATTTTTTTCAAATTTTGCGTTTAGTCAAACAAATAACTTTAAAAAGTACATTGAAACTTCTGACATAAAAAGATTTTGGACTGCTTTTGACTCTGTGAAAAATTTAAATGACATAAATAAAACACAAATTTTTGAAAATATTTACGTTAAAAACGCTTCAAAAGGATTGCAGGATTTCATAAAGTCAAGAGATTTTACTTCAGAAAAATGGATAAAATCATTTGCAGAATATCCAAAATTTTGGAATTCAATTCGCCCTAAAACTGAAAATATTCAGAAAGATTTTAACAAAGTTGAAAAGATTTATAAAAAGTTCCAAAAAATTTACCCTGATTTTAACCCTCCAAAAATTTACTTTACGATTGGAATTTTAAAAGGTGGTGGAACCGTAATTAATGGGAATTTAATTATCGGTTCTGAATTAGCTTCGTCAGATAAATTTGTTGATCATTCTGAACTTCCAAAAAATTATCAAGACAGAATGAAAATTAATTCAGGAATTATTTTTCTAACAACTCACGAACTTGTTCATACACAACAAAATTTAAATATTTCTAACAAATCAAATCTGCTTGGAAATTGTTTAAAAGAGGGTTCAGCCGATTTTCTAGCAGAGTTAATTCTTAACAAAAAAGTTGAAACTCCTTACATTGATTTCGGAATGCGAAACCAATGTAAGATTTGGGAAGAATTTAAGAAAGAAATGTATGGTTATGATTTTCAAAATTGGCTTTCAAATACAGCAACCATTAAAGATAAACCTGCTGATTTAGGTTATTTTATAGGTTATATTATTACAAAGAATTATTACAAAAACTCGCTGAATAAAAAACAAGCAATAAAAGAAATTTTAAACATAGATTTTGCAGACGTGAATGCAGTGGAAAACTTCCTAAAAAAATCTAAATACGTGTGTGAATAAGAAAAACTGCAGGTAACAGTGTATTAGCAAAAGCGGGCTTGAATACTCAAATTGAAAATTTGAATATTCTTCGCCGCCACTGCTTTTCAATTCCGTAATATTTTTGTAAGTTTACTTCATTGAAAAAGCATTGGCTCAGTTTGGTTGAAAATTGAACTTTCAGTTCACTTTTCGCCCGCCTTCGCTAATACTTTTTCGTTGGTGGCAAGTGTATCCGAACTACTGCAAAAAGACAAACTGACAAAAAATGAACATAGACAAATCAAAAATTTTGAATAACATTTGCTATACAAAACTTGTTTATGGACGAATAAATAAAAAACTGAAAACAACTTATTTAAAAAGCGAAATTGAAAAAATAATTTACAAATTACTTGCTGAAACAGATGAAGGTAATTTTATGAAAATTGGAAAAAACTATTACGCAACAAACCCAGAAAAACAAATAAGAGTAACCATAAACTCAAACAATTACAGAATAATTACAGTAGATAAAATATGACAAACGGATTTAAAATAATTGGAATTTCTACAAGAACAACTAATAAAGACAATCAATCCCAACAAGACTTGACAAATCTTTGGGGACGGTTTTATGCTCAAAATATATTTGACAAAATACCAAACAAGGTTTCTGACAATGTTCTTTCGATTTATACAGACTACAAAAGTGATTTTACAGACGAATACACAACAATAATCGGAGTTCCTGTTTCGATACTTGACGAAATTCCTTCCGAACTTATTGGACGAGAATTTAATGCTGACAATTTTGAAAAATTTGTTGCTAAAGGAGAAATGCCAAATGCTGTGGTAAATGTTTGGCTTGACATTTGGAAAAAAGACAAAGAATTAAACCGAAAATATTCGTATGATTTTGAAGTTTACGGACAGAAATCACAAAACGGAGAAAATTCGGAAGTAGAAATTTATATAGCCAAAAAATAACACCTGCCACCAACAAGGGTTTTGCGTCAGGCGGGCTAAATTACAAAATTCAAGTTTTGTACTTCTATTGAAATTTGTATATTAGCTAAACGTTTCGGCTTCGAAATCCCGCCCGAACGCAAAGCCCCAAACCGTTAGCTGTTATTTTGAAAACCGTGTGCAAACACCAAGTATATGTCAAAATCGAGACGAAAAAAGAAATTTGAAAAATTTTCAACCGAAACAATAAGAAATGCTTTGAGACTTCATTTTGACTCAATTTTGTTATATAAAAATGAATCGTATGCTTCAGCATTTCACTTAAGTGTTTTAGCTTTAGAAGAAATTGCAAAATCTGATTGGATTGACCATTATGTAGAAACCTCAATAACAAATGAAGGATTACCAGAGCCAGATGGAGATCATGAACAACAATGGATAAAATTATTATATATGCATACAAAAAAGCACTCTACATTTGTAAATTTGCAATATCATTTTTTAAAAGGTTCATTCTACAATTTTGCAGAGTCCTCTAAATTGGAATATAAAAAGCAAAAATCAATATATGTCGGATTTGAAAGAGCAAAAAAGAAAATTAACACAAAATCAAAAATATCAACACCTAATCAAATAAAAGATAATGATGCAAAACAAATAATTTCTTTAAATAATCAGGTTTTAATAAATCAGTGCATTAGAAACATCAACAATGATTACTACTATGGTCCTTATGATAAATTTGAAATTCTAAATTGTGATATGATGAATAATCTAAATGAATCATGGAGCTATGAATCTCGATTAATAGAAAAAGAAAAATTATACAAGAAAAACAACAGCTAACAGTGTATTAGCAAAAGCGGGCTTGAATATCCAAATTGAAAATTTGAATATTCTTCGCCGCCACTGCTTTTCGGTTTCGTTATTTTTTTGTAATTTCACTTCACCGAAAAAGCATTGGCTCAGTTTGGTTGAAAACTGAACTTTCAGTTCACTTTTCGCCCGCCTTCGCTAATACTTTTTCGTTAGCTGTAATCCTAAAAGTAATCCAATCAGAATATGAGTCATGAACCAAGAATTAAGAAACAACTTCAAGATAATTTTGATAACTTAATTAAATTTAGAAAAAATAGGAGGTCTCATGAGAACATAATATCAGACATAACACAAATATTAAAAAAAGTTCGTAAGGAAACTTTTCTTCCTTTTTTAATGCAGATGTTGAATGCAATCCAATTTAGAGAAACATTGGAAACATTTAAAAATCTTAAATCTCCTCAAAAACAAATCATCTATTTAATTGATTTATTTTTTTCTATCGAAAGTAGTGAAATTGAACATGCACTAAACGAACAGGAATGGAATAAATTGACAGAATTACTTGATGAAGTCGAAATGACGTATTTTGGTGAAATTGGATTTTTCGGTGAAGAAACAGATAATTTTCAACTTGATAAAGTAAGTGTTTCATTGAAAGCCTTCTTTGATTATTATTCAAATGGAAATTTATCTTACGACGAACAGACTTTGAATCGCCTCAAAACAAACTTTGAAAAATTTGACAACGAAATTTTCAATGAATTTTCGTTTAGAACAGAGGATATAATCAAATTTTATGTTTCCGTCAATAAGTTT
>NZ_JBYVEB010000119.1:0-8550 GCF_058117085.1 Chryseobacterium sp. CG10_8
TCATTTAACTGAAATATTTTCAAAATCATGGAAGCCATTCAAAAAGTCTTTTACAGGCATTTTTTTCTTTCCTTGAAGTTGGACTTCCATCGGGGTGTAAAATCCGTCTAGAGTGTAGATTTTGACTCCTGATTTATTGATCTCTATGCTTCCTGGTGATTTACTATGAGGACTAACTTCATAACTTCCAGAAAATATTTTCAGAGATTTTTCTTCGCCTTTAATATCAAGAACTGTATAAGCAGCAGGGTAGGGTGACATTCCCCTAACAAAGTTATGGATGATTTCGCCTTTCAGATTCCAATTAATCAAAGTATCTTCTTTAAAGATTTTGAAGGCATTTTTTGGCTGTTCAACGTGTGGTTGTGGTTGTTCTGTAATTGAGTTTTCAGCGATTCCGTCTAATGTTTTCACGATAAGTTCTGCTCCAATATTCATTAATCTGTCATGAAGACTTCCTGCGTTGTCGTCTGGAAATATTTCGGTCTTTTCTTGCAATAAAACATTGCCTTCATCTATTTTCTCATTAATGAAAAACGTTGTGACTCCAGTTTCTTTTTCTCCATTGATAATTGCAAAGTTAATAGGAGCTGCACCACGATAATCAGGCAGGAGAGAAGCATGAAGGTTGAAGGTTCCTTTTTTTGGTATTTCGAAAAGTACTTTAGGTATCATTCTAAAGGCAACAACGACGAAAACATCTACTTTCAAGCGTTTCATTTCTGCAAGAAATTCTTCATTTCTTAATTTTTCTGGTTGGAAGAGAGGCAAATGATTTTCTTCTGCATATATTTTGACAGGAGAGGCGCTCAGTTTTTGTCCTCTTCCACTCGCTTTATCGGCTGCCGTAACGACGCCTACGACTTGATGATGAGATTGATGGATAGCTTCTAATGCTGTTTTTGCAAATTCGGGAGTTCCGAAAAAAACAATTTTTAATGGATTCATGTTGCAAAGATATTTGTTCTCAAAGGAGTTTCAAAACAAAACTTATGCAATAGCATAGGTTCGGAAATTTAGCATTTTGACTTTGCCAAGATCCAAAAGAAGTATTATACTTTCCAGAATTTTTTCTTTTTGATAAAATTGTAGTTGATAGGCAATTTCGTCAATATTAGAGGGCTGATTCTGTAAGATTTGAAGTATCTCATCTTGGATATTAGACACTTTATCTTTTGCGTTTTTCTTTTCGCAATAAGAGCAATTTCCGCAGTTTTCTGATTTTTTCTCTCCAAAATAGGAGAGTATCAGTGACATTTTACAATAGTCCTGAGTTCTGATATAAAATTTGAAGTCCTCCCATTTTTGCAATTTGTTCTTTTGAATTTGCTTAAAAAGGTTCCAATATTTTCCTTCGATGTCTCTAGAATTTCGGTGTTTTAAAAATTTCACACTGCTAAGAGCCCCATCAATATAATTGAGAACGCCAGATTGTTGAAGGTCCAATATTCTTTCTTTCAAAAGTTGTTGATTGACTTGTAACTTCTGTGATAAAGCGATCTCGCTATACTTCACTTTATGAGTAGTGAGACCAGGTAGACATCTTACTAGTAATTCCGCGAAATAAGCATCTTTTTTTGGTAAGAAGGAGATTTCTTCCATATCTATTTTGAGTTCAATACTCGAAGGAGCTGGATTGGAATTGAGATAAATGATTTCTTGAAAATGAAGAAAATTTAGGACATTTTTAATCTTTGCTGTCGATGCTTTGGAAAGCGATTGCAGTCTGTTGATATGGATTTGAAAGGTGGATTCTGACAAGTCATTTTCCGCTACTTGAAACATCGAGTACAGAAAATTGATAATATTGGTGAACTCCCTTTTATTCGGAATTTGATTACTTAAGGTATCATCAATATTTGTCAATTCTTGCTGATTCCAAAGTTGTAATGCAAAAGACGAGGCTCCATTTCTCCCTGCTCGTCCAATTTCTTGGTAGTAATTTTCCAAACTTGCAGAAGGCGAGAAGTGGATAACAAATTGGACGTTATCCTTGTCAATTCCCATTCCGAATGCGTTAGTTGAAATGATGACATGATTGTTACTCGTCATCCACTGTTTTTGCTTTTCGTTCTTTTCTTTGACTGGTAACCCCGCGTGGTAATAATCTACATTTTTAACTTGATTTTTCTTCAAGAAGTAGGTGAGTTCTTCAGCTTCTTTTCTTGTTCTTGTGTAGATAATTCCAGGTTGATTATTGTATTTTAAAAAATCAAAAACCAATTGATATTTGTCTGAAACTTCCTTTACATTGATTTTGATATTGTTCCTTTTGAAACTTTGTTTATAGATTGAAGGCTTCTTTAAGTCTAGTTTATATTGAATTTCTTCCAAGACTTTTGGGGTTGCCGTTGCAGTAAGTGCGATACAAGGGATATTATCAAGTGACTGTCGAAATGCTTTGATATTTTGATAACTTGGACGAAAATCTTGTCCCCATTCTGAGATACAATGCGCTTCATCAACAGCTAAAAAAGATAATGTCACATCTTGAATATGTTCTAGAAATGTAGGATTCGTCAGTCTTTCGGGAGAGACGTATAATAGTTTTGTGATTCCTTCTTTGCAGCTATTGATAATGAGTTCTGCATCAATGTCGTCTAGTTCTGAAGATAGGAAATCAGCTTCAATTCCTCTTCTTTTTAGTTGAATTACTTGGTCTTTCATCAACGCTAATAGAGGCGAAACCACCAAACATGTTCCTTCAAGCATTAGAGCTGGAAGCTGGAAGCAGATAGATTTTCCAGCTCCCGTGGGTAATAATGTGATGACATCTTTCCTAGAAATGACCGAATCAATAATCTCTTCTTGACCACTTCTGAAACTTTCGGAATTCCAAAAATGATGCAATATTTCGTATTTCAGTTTTTGGTAATCTGTATTATTCATGATATAATGGTCTCTATTAAAAAAGCCACGTCAAGTGACGTGGCTTTAAATTTATGAAATATATTTCAATTATTTTGCTTCGAAGAATACCCTTCTGTTAGCTCTGTTTTTCCACTCAGGACATTTAGTAGCTGGGTCACATTCAGGATATTTAAGGTCTTTTTCACCTCTACCTTCAGCTTGAAGTTTTGAACCATCAACTCCATTTTGAATTAGATAAGTTCTAACATTGTTAGCTCTTCTTTCAGAAAGTTTTTGGTTGTATTCTGCTGTTGCTCTAGTATCGGTAGCTCCGATTACTTTATAAACTCCATCAGTTTTGTTGATGTAATTAACAGCATTGTTCAAGATTGGAGTGTTAGAAGGAAGGATTTTATCTGAATTTAGATCAAACTCAATTCCTGAAATAGTAATTTCATCTTCAATTACTTCGCTTGGTCCAACAGGTCCTTCTGGGCAACCATTTTTGTCGACTGAACCAGGAACAGTCACACACTCGTCATATAAATCAATTACTGTATCTAAGTCAGCATCAAGTGCTACACCAGCACCATCAACTCTTGCTCCTGCCGGAGTGTCCAATTGTCTATCCCAATCATCACAAACGCCATCATTATCATTATCTCCTTTTTTACAAACCTCAACATCTTGATTTTTGTCAGCAAGAACATCAAGTTTGTAGTAAATTTCTTGTAGTGGATCATGCCAGAAAAGGTGTGATTGGTGTTTTCCTAATTTCAAAGTAACTCCTAAAGTTGCATTAAAGAAGTTATCAGAAACTTGATCTTCTCTGTTGTTGATGCTGCTATATTGTGCGCCTCCACCATCAAACTCATCATCACCAGTTACTACATACATTAATCTTCCTTCGACGTCAAGTCTTCTACTTACTTTATATTTTAAACCAGAACCTGCTTGGAAGAAAAGTGAGTTTAATTTGAAAGGCTTAACCTCAGTATTCAAAACCTGACCATTGTTATCTTCAAGATAAGCTCTATATGCTAAAGTACCAATACCTGCATAACCGTGAAGGGCCCATCGGAATGGAGATTTATTATCTACTCTTCTTAAAATGTTAGAAAAGTTGATATCTCCCAAGATTGATATTGCATCATATTGCGTTCTAGCTCCATAAGGATAAGTGCTATATCCGATTGTTGATGGATCAACTCCGTTATCTTTCTTAGTATTAAACCATCCTTGACGAGTTTCACCTCTATCATATTGTAATTTTAAACCAAAAGCGTGCGTAATGGTTTTGTCAATACTTAGGTAAGCTGAATAACCAAATACACTTTTTCCTGATCCATTACCATTTTTGATAGATGTTAAATCAGCGGATTGAACTAATGGTAAACCCGCACCGGCAGAAATCGACCAATCATTAAATCTCTTAACTTCATTTTTAAATGGGTAAACATTTGCAGAACCTGATGAAAAAGTATTCGGATACTGTGATGTTTCTACTGCTACAACTTTTTCCTCTTCTTGAGCGAGGTATATTGTTGGAATTGCTAATGCTAAAGCAACAATTGCTGTATTTATTTTCATAATTTGTTTATTTTATAATTTAAAGTAGGTTATTTTGGCTCGAAGAAAACACGTCGGTTAGCTTCATTTTTAGACTCGTCACAGTTAGTTGCTGGATCACATTCTGGGTATTTAAGATCTTTTTCTCCTCTACCTTCTGCAATTAGCATTCCTGCTGGTACTCCTTTTTGCGTTAAATATTTTACAACAGCATTAGCTCTTTTCTGAGAAAGTTTTTGATTATATTCATCAGATCCTCTGGTGTCTGTTGCTCCAACAACTAAGAATTGCGCGTTGTTATCAAGAGTCTTAATAACTTCAACGGCATGATTTAATTTCTCAAAAGATTGTGGGCGAATTACATCGCTATTTAATGCAAACTCAATTCCTTCAAAGTCTTGGTTGATTTTTTCTATGATAGTTGTGGTGTTGACCGTAGTCACTGGCGGTGCAATAGAGCATCCGTTATTATCAGCTGGACCAGGAATAGTAACACACTGATCGTATAAATCAATTACAGTATCGTTGTCAAGATCTAAGGCAACACCTGCTCCGTCAATTCTTGCTCCAGACGGAGTATCTAATTGTCTATCCCAATCATCACACACACCATCTAAATCTCCATCCCCACTTTCACAAACTACAACATCTTTGATATTATTTTCTAAGTCAGCAGTTCTTGCATAAGCATTTTGCATCGGATCATGCCAAGCAAGATGAGAAATGTTTTTTCCAAGTTTGAATGTCAAACCAATATTGAAAGTAAACATGTTGTCTGAGTAGTTATCATTTATTAAGTTATACTCAACAACATCATTTTTATCTTCCTCAAAAACATCACCTCTTGTCCATCCACCACCATCGAATTCTTCGTCACCAGAAATAATATACATTGTTCTAGCTTCAATATCTACACGTCTTGAAATTTTATATTTCAAACCTAGACCACCTTGATAGAAAAAACTCGCAAGATTTAAATCTTGCTCTATTATAATTGGAACTCTTGGAGGAGTAGTACTCCATCTTGAGGCATTATTGTCAATTAATTCTGTATTGAAACCTTGAAGTCCAATTCCTGCATAACCATGTAGAGCCCATCTATAAGGAGACTTGTTATCTACTCTTCTCAAAAGATTTGAGAAATTGATATCTCCAATTAAACTAACTTGATGATACTTGGTCCAAGCATTTGCTACTCCTGCTAATACACCTTCAGCCCCTGGAAGCTGACCTTGTTGCTTGGTTTCACCCATTTGGTATTGCAAACTTAATCCAAATGTGTGTGATATTTGTTTATCAATACTTACGTAACCATTCCATCCCCAATTTACTTTACCATCATAAACTGTTGTGAGATCTGCTCGTTGCATAAATGGTACTCCACCTCCGATGGAGATCGACCAATCATTAAATTTCCGAGCGTCATTGTCAAACTTTTCAACATCAGCTGAATACGAGGAAAACGTATTGGGATACTGATTGTTGTTACTTACTGCAAGACTATCCTGCGCATAAAATACAGCAGGCAAGGCAAGAAGTAATAATAAATTTAATTTCATACGGTATGTTTTTCTGTTTTATCTTCTAAATCCATTAATAATACTTTTGAAAATTCTCTCTCCAAAATATGCTTCTGATGAGGGATTATCAATTTTTTTGAGTAAAATTCAATATTGTTAAATTCTACTATATCAATATCAATCAATCGGTCTATTAACTTACCCACTGCCTTTGTATCCTTTATTCTTCCAATTTCTTCTTCAATATTTTTAATCAAAAGAAGTAATTTTGTAGGAGATTTTTCTGTACTTATTGACGTTGCAATATTACAAAAATTATTTTTACTGACAAATTCCACGGGACTTGTTATTAAAACTTTACTCCTATTAATAATTTTGCATCCATTTTCTTGTAATTTGACAAAAGCAGTCTCAATATTTTTTTCTTTATCTCCTAAGTTACTTCCGAGTAACAAAATGACATGATGTTGCGACATACTATAAAATTAAAGTAAATAAATTATGAAAAGATTCTTTAGTAATGTACTGGCAAATATAGTGGCATTCTTTATAATAGGAGTAATTCTATTTGTGTTTTTCATTTTTATGATGATTATTGGAAGTATGGGAGACTCTGGAAAAACTAAAATTAAAAGTGATTCCGTGCTTACAATTGATTCAGAAACAATGATCCATGATAGTCCAACGGAGATTGAAGAAGATATTTTTTCTTTCGACGTTAAAGAGAAAGATGTTCTGATATACGATGTTCTAGACGCCATTAAAAGAGCAAAGACAGACGATAAAATCAAAGGAATTAGTCTTGAAGCCAATATGCTTAATGCTGATTTAACTCATATTGATAATATTAGGGCTGCATTAGAGGACTTTAAGAAAAGTGGGAAATTTGTCTACGCGTATGGTAACACCGTATCTCAACCATCTTATTATTTAGGTTCTGTTGCAGATCAGTATTATCTTAATCCAACTGGTGGAGTGGAATTAAAGGGATTGTCTACGGAAGTAGTTTTTCTTAAAGATTTTACAGAAAAATATGGAATCGGTACCGAAGTCATTCGTCATGGAAACTATAAAGCTGCTGTAGAACCTTTTTTAAGAAATGATATCTCCGAAGAGAATAAGGAACAGCTTGGCGTGTTATTAAATGATATTTGGGGTAATATTTCGCAAAAAATGTATACTTCAAGAAAAATGGATGTTAGTAGGTTCAAAACTGTGGTGGATAGCTTGTATGGTGTAATACCTGATTTAGCGATGCAAAATAAATTAGCTGATAAGCTTATTCAGAAAAGTGAATATGATGACATTATTAAAAAGAAATTGAATATTAAAGCAGATGATGATATTCACAGAGTTTCTTTGTCTAAATATATCAACTCATTCAAAGAAAGTAACAAAGGGAAAAAAGATCAAGTTGCGATTCTTAACGCAGCGGGAAGTATCTACGATGGTGAAGGGTTCAATGGTATTTATTCGGATGATATCATAAAGGAAATTCAGGATTTAAAGGACGATGAAGATGTTAAAGCGGTTGTATTGAGAGTGAATTCTCCTGGAGGAAGTGGGAATGCTTCTGATCAGATTTTATTCGAACTTCAGCAATTAAAAGCAAAAAAGCCATTAATTGTTTCTTTTGGCGATTATGCAGCTTCAGGAGGTTATTATATCGCAATGGCAGGAGATAAGATCTATTCTGAGCCTAATACTATAACTGGATCGATTGGGGTTTTTGGAATGATTCCTTATTTCAAAGAATTGGCTAATCGTAACGGTATCAGATCCGATGTGGTCGCAACTAATGCGAGTTCTAATGCTGTTTCTGCAATTAATGGAGTAAGTCCAGGAATGGTCAGTATTCTAAATAAATCCGTTGAAAGTACCTATAAGAGATTTGTATATTTTGTAACACAAAATAGAAAAAAATCCTTTGAGCAAATTGATGCGATTGGAGAAGGTAGAGTTTGGAGCGGAACTAAGGCTAAAGAACTTGGTCTTGTTGATGAGTTGGGTACCATCAATGATGCGGTTGCATTTGCTGCAAAGAAGGCTGGTCTTAAAGATTATCATGTTGCAACTTATCCAGAGAAAAAATCTAGATTCGAAGAACTTTTTAATGATTTGGAGGAAGATCAGATGTCGGATAAAATTCTTCAGAAAAAACTTGGGAAACAAAACTATGAGCTATTTAAGCAAATTGCTAATCCAAAAGTTCAGAATGGAGTGTTGATGGAGATGCCTTATCAGATTTCGATTAAATAAGATTTCGATAATAAATCTAATAAAACGCCGTGCTTCTTATAGCACAGCGTTTTATTTTGCTTAAATTTCTATTATTTTTTTGCAACTACTTTTCCATAAATAAATAGAACAAGTAATGCCCCTAAAACAGAAATGGCCATGGTTCCCAAATCCCAGATATCTCCGTCATCACCCATTCCTAGGCCACTTGCAATGAAACCTCCAACAAGAGATCCAACAATACCCAAAATGCTGGTCATTAACCAACCCATATTCTGATTACCTGGCATAATCAACTTTGCGATTGCTCCAACGACAATCCCGAAAATAATCCAAGAAATAATTCCTAACATAGTTTACTTTTTTTTATAAT
>NZ_JBYVEB010000120.1:0-8546 GCF_058117085.1 Chryseobacterium sp. CG10_8
TAAGGTAAAATTAAAAATTTAAGGAATGAAATGAACTTGTCCTATGGCAAGAAAAAATTAAAATTCGCCCGAACTTCCAACAAATTTTAGAACTTCTATTTCTTGTTGAATATCATCACAACTTTCATCTCTTTGCTTTTGAAATGCTGTGAAAGAAGGAACATTCAAGAGTTCCTTTTGGATTTCAGGGTTTTCGTATTTAGAAATATGGACAAACGATTGCTCGTCTTCTTTTTGAAAAACTTGATAAGAAAATTGACTTTGATTTAAGTTTTCAAAATCTTTCAAAAACGTTTCAATATTAGCTTTATTGGTTTCAATAAATTCCTTCGGAACGCGATAAGAGACGATAACGTTAATCATAAGTTTTTTTTTTATTTTTAGGAAGGTAGTTAAATTTCAATACATCCACAAAAAACAAAAACCTCAACCAAGAGATTGATTGAGGTCCAAATTTGTATAATATATTTAACATTAAGGAAACCTTTAGGTTCGACGAAGTCAATTGAGAGCAATCAGCTTAATGATTCTTAATAAAAATCAACTTTTTGATTTCTTAATGAAAAAACGCTTAATTAACTGAATATCTTAATGTTAACATTAAGAACAAACAAAGTTTATTATTTTAAGAAAATTAAGCAAAATACTGTGGATATTTAACAAATAAAATATTAGCAGGTTTAAATAATCGTCATGATTTCAGATTCTGGGAATCTTGATTTTGGGGTTTTATTAGGGTCGTTGAAATCGTCTTCTGCACGGTAACCTAAACCAACGACTACAATTGCTGTGTACCCTTTTTCACGAAGACCAAACTCTGCATCGATGGCTTTAAAATCTAAACCTTCCATAGGAACAGCATCAATACCCAAACTTGCAGCACTCAATAAGAAGTTTCCGATATTTAAATAAACTTGTTTTTCCATCCAGTGTTGCGCATCTTTCAAATCAAATTTGTGAATGTTCGCAAATAGGTTTCTTGAACCGTGCATTTTTTGTCTCACTTCATCATTCGGAATTCTTCCATCTTTCACCTCCTGTTCCATCACTTGTAACAAGTAATCTTCAGTTAAATCTGTTTTTACAGAAAATACCACTGCATGAGAAGCATTGGTAATTTTGGACGCATTAAAACTAAAAAATCCTTCTGCTCCTTTTGCAACACGTTGTTTTCCTTCTTCAGTTTGTGCAACAATAAAATGCCAAGGTTGCAAATTAACACTCGAAGGACTCATTCTAAGTGCATCCTTCAAAAATTCTAAATCGGTTGGAGAAATTTTCTTTTCTGGGTTAAAGTTTTTAGTTGAATAACGCCAGTTTAAAGTTTGTTCTAAATTCATAAGATGTTCTTTTATTTTGACTATAATTTTTATAGTTGTAAAAATAAGTATAGTTTTTTAACTTTGCAAGAACTTACAAAAAGGATAGTTATAAATGAACGGTCAATCTCACCTCAAATTCAACGGAAAAGAGTACCCTTGTTGCACCAGTTTAACCATGGGAATTATTGGCGGAAAATGGAAAACGGTCATTCTCTACCATTTATCTAATGGAACGTTGCGCTATAACGAGCTTAGAAAATCGATGCCTGCTGTAACGGAAAGAACTCTAAGTTTGCAATTGCAACAATTGCAAGATGACGGAATTATCGAACGAAGAGTCTATTCCGAAAAACCACCTTTAAAAGTGGAATATACCCTGACTGAATTTGGAAAAACCTTGATTCCTGTTTTGAAATCTATCGCAGAATGGGGCGTTTTTGCAGTGAAAAACCAAGACCCTTCAATTCAAAAATAGATTTAAAACAAAATTCGGTAGGAATTACTTAGCCTGCCAAAAACAACGTTTCGGAGAAAAGATAACTTCTTCCTTTTTTAATTCGTTCATGGCTTTGTCCACATCTTTGCGGTCAAGACCAGTTAATTCTACAATTTTACCCGCGTTAAGAGGTGTCCCCTCTTTTTTCATTGCTTTTAAAACTTTTTCTTTTATGTCCATTTTGAATTTTTTATGAAACAAAATTACGAAATTAGCAAACTTAACTTATACAAAATAAACCCGTTAAATACTGAAAAAAATCATGAGCAACAAAAAACAAATCCGAACCATCATCGACCTTTACGCCAATTATGCAGACACCAAGGAAACCGATAAACAAGTCGCCCTTTTTGCAGATGATTTTACTCTTGAAATCTATTACGATTCTACTTCCGATACACCAACTCAGACAGTTGAAGGAAAAGAAAATTTAAAGCAATTAATTACAGCAAGTCTTTCACCTTTTCCAAAAACCATGCATTTCAACGGACAAAGTTTGATTACGATGCTCAATGAAAACGAAGCGGAAGGAATTGTCTATTGCAGAGCTTATCATTACAGCAAAGATGGTGATACCGAAAAGCTGATGATTGCACCCATTCGTTATGAAGATATTTACAAAAAAGTGGACGGACAATGGTTATTCGCCAAAAGAAAACTGAAAGTTCAGTGGATAGAAAATAGATAAAAATTTCAAGCTATCTAAATCAAAAACGGTCTGAGCATCACTCAAACCGTTTTATATTTTTAGTAGATTAATTTTAAGCTTCCAAGAAAGGATAATCAATATAACCATGAGCATCGCCTCCAAACATGGTCGCTCTATCTGGCGTATTGTATTCTGCATCCAATTCAAAACGTTTTGGCAAATCTGGATTCGCTAAAAATAATGAACCATATGAAATAAGTTTTGCAATTCCTTTTTCTAATTCAGCTTCACCTGAATTTCTGTCGTAACCTGAATTAGCAATAACCGTTGCTTTAATTTCTTTCCCTAAAACTTCAACCTCATCAACAGATGGATAATGTTCTGGAGTTGGAAACATTGGATTTCTCTTCATTAATTCAACAAAAGCAAAATCCATTTTATTCAATTCACCAATTAAATAGGTAAAGGTTTTCAAAGGGTCATCAAAATAAACACCACCGTAAGCGTGCAAAGGCGAAATCTTAATTCCTACTTTGTCACCACCAATAGCATCGATTAATTCTTTCATCACCTCTAAAATAAAACGGCTTTTGTTTTCGATACTTCCACCGTATTCGTCAGTTCTTAAGTTAGCGTTATCCGACAAAAACTGATGTGGCAAATATCCGTTTGCAGCGTGCAATTCAACACCATCAAAACCTGCTTCAATAGCATTAATAGCAGCTTGTTTGTAATCTTGAATGGTTTGTTTAATTTCTTCTAAAGTCAAAGCTCTTGGCGTTTCAAAATCTTTCATTCCTTGTGAAGTGAAATGTTGCATTCCTTCAATAGCCACCTCAGAAGTAGAAACTGGAAGTTTTCCATTTCTATCTACCGAATGCGCCACTCTTCCAGTATGCCATAACTGAGCAACAATTTTCGCACCTGATTGATGTACCGTATCCGTTACTTTTTTCCAAGCTTCAATTTGAGCGGGTGTGAAAAGTCCTGGTGTGAATGGACTTCCAATTGCATCTTCAGAAATATTGATTGCTTCACTCAAAATCATTCCTGCGCTCGACCTTTGTTGATAATAAGTAACAGTCATTTCTCCAACTTCCCCTTGTTGATTGGCACGGCTTCTGGTCATAGCCGCCATTACCATTTTATTTTTTAAACTAAGGTTTGCTAATTGTGATGGTTCTAAAAGTTTCATCTTTAAATATTTTTTTTAAGTTTTCAATCTATATTCATTTGAAAAATTCCCTCAAAAAAACTGAGTTCGATTTTTCTGACGCAAATGTAGAAATTGTTTTGTATGTTTGTAACCTAATATCAAAAGAATATTACTTACAAAAAGGATACTATCATGAGTACAGAGGAAAGAATTCACACCGAAGATGCCTGTAAAAAGGCAAGGATGGCCATGAGAGACACTTTGGATGTTGTCGGTGGAAAATGGAAATTGGTCTTACTTTCTATGATGAGAGAAGGCAGTTTTCGGTTTAATGAATTAGTAAAACTTGCAGAAATTACCCCAAGAATCTTATCCAAGGAACTCTCCGAATTGGAAATGAATGGCTTGGTCGAACGAACCGTTTTAGACACACGACCTGTAACAGTTGAATACAAACTCACGCCTTATAGCAAAACGCTTTCAAATCTGATTAACGAGATGTACAGTTGGGGCATTAATCATCGTAAAAAAATGATTGAAAAGGAATAAGCGTCATTTACAAAAAAGCAGACCTCCAAAACAATGACCTTTTGATACACAAAAATTTTAATTTTACATAAGAGCGGAGAACAAATGCAGTATTTTGTCAATTAATTTGGAAAAAACAGATCGTTTTTGCCATTCTTCCAAATTAATTTCTTTCGCATCTTGCAAGTCCTTTTCAAATTGCTGAGACAGTTGATGGGCAATCTGCTGGTCATAGACTACTGCATTAATTTCAAAATTGAGGTCAAAACTTCTATTATCAAGATTTACCGTTCCCACAACAGAAACCATATCATCACACACCAAAGTTTTCGCATGAACAAATCCCTTTACATATTTGAAAATCCGTACGCCTGCTTCTAATAACTCCTCATAATAGGACTGAGACGCCGCATTCACCATGAACGAATCAGATACACCAGGAATCAACAAACTCACTTTAACCCCACTCAAAGCAGCAATCTTCACCGCATCCATAAATGATTTTTCTGGTATAAAATAGGGAGTTGTAATCCGCAATTCTTTTTTTGCCAATAAGATGGTTTGTATCAAAGAATACATATTATTGGGATAATCAGAATCTGGTCCACTGGAAATAACTTGTACTACAGTCTTTCCAAAATCACCTTGTAAAGTACTTGGTGGAAAATAGGCATTGGAAAAGGCAATATTTTGATTAGAACAAAAGTTCCAATCGGTTAAGAATACAAATTGTAGATTAAGGACTGCCCCACCTATTAATTTCAAATGGGTATCTCGCCAATAGAGTTTATCTGCGGAATTGTTGATGTATTTATCCGAAACATTAATACCTCCAACATATCCAGTTTCGCCATCAATAATGATAATTTTTCTATGATTTCGATAGTTAATTCGATTAGCTAAATGAATTAAACTTATTTTATAAAAAGGATAAGTTTCAACACCAGCAGCTCTCAGTTCTTTCACTAATTTCTTCCGGATGCCTCTACTCCCAAAATCATCATAAATAAAGCGAACCTCTACTCCTTCACGAGCCTTATCCATCAATATTTCAGCTAACTGTCTCCCAATTAAGTCATCTTCATAAATGTAATATTCGATGTGAATGTGATGTTTTGCTTTTTTCAAAGCTTCTAATACATCAGGAAACTTATTCTCACCATTGATTAAGACTTTTACGTCATTATTGTCTGACACCACCTGTCGGAAATAAGAAGCACTTAACAGCGGATAATATTGACTAAGCAAGTTGACGTGCCTATTAAGCACATCCTTCGAGAAAGCCTGAATTCTATTTTGAAGCTCTGGAAAAGCTTTTTCATCTATTTCAATCTTGCGTTGGTAAAGTTTCTTTTTACGGTAATTGAGCCCAACACTTAAATAGAACAACACTCCAAATATCGGTATCGAAATAACCAATAATAAGTATGCTAATCCCTTACTTGGCGTGCTTGTATTCATAATTATACGCAAACAAACAGCCACCAAAATCAGAATATACAATATGGTAACAACAGTAACTAACATAACAAGTATTGAAAATTATACCTTCTAAATCCAGATTGTAAACCATTTACCATCAGAATTTTTTCTTAGGAAGTCATCCTCATTCAATATCAAATTTACATCATTACTAATTAATATTCAGATCTTTTCCTAAAAATGAATAATAAATTTTAGTAAAAACGACTTTCAAATAAAAAACAAACGTATCCGAGACATCATTAATACTTTTAAATCGAGATTTGTGACTTCCCTAAAATTGCCCGATTACTAAAAATAAAAAATTTCTAATGTTGGATATTCTCCTCCTCCATCATTTTCAGTCCATAATTTCGGATGATGTTGATGATTTCAATTTATTCTTTCTTAAAATAACTGCTAATAATTACCATCTCAAGTTTTCTTCCATTCAATTGTCTTAAATTTGCTCAATAAAAAATTCATGACCGTACTTAAATATTTTCATTTTAAATCCTTTTTCTTTTTCACTTTAAACTCAAAAAACAAATAGATGAAAATAGGAATTATTGGTTGTGGATGGCTTGGTTTAAGGCTTGCTGAATATCTTTCGAAAGATTTCGAGATTTTTGTCACCACTACTTCGGAAAACAAAAAGGAAGAACTACATTCCAAAAATTATCATCCAACGATGGTTCGTTTTACGGATGAGCTGTCTGATGAAATTAAACACTGGGAAATTATTGATGATTTGAACACCATTATCATCACCATACCTTTCTCCGAGAAAAAAAGTGGAACTACTTCTTTATTGAACAGAGTTCAGAATTTATCATCCTTTATTGGAGATTTTAAAGGCCAAATTTTCATAATGAGTTCAACTGGAGTCTATCCTCAACTTGAAAAAGATTTTATCGAAGAAGACCTGTTACCTGAAAATGTCTCGAGCGAAAGAATAATAAAAGAAAAATATCCGAAAGTCAACATTCTACGTTTGGCAGGATTAATGGGCGATGAAAGGTTGTTGAGCAATTACAATGTTTCAAATTTGGAGCAACCTGTAAATCATGTTCATTATTCCGACATCTGTTCGGTTATCAAAAAAATGATTTCACTAAAATCTGAATCTAAAATCTATAATGTTGTAGCACCAAATCACCCGAGTAAAGCTGATGTTATTAACGCTCAAAAAGATAGTTCTATATCAGAAAGTATCGAACCTGAAGGGAGAAAAATTTCGTCCGCAAAACTAATATCGGAATTGAATTTCGAGTTCAAATACCCAGACCCAAGATTTTTCCATTTGTAAATATGCTTTGCAATGCGATGGTCTTTAAGTAAGAAAAAGCCAAAGAAAATCTAAGCCAAACTTCAACTAAACTGTAGTTAGAAATTCAAACTATTTCTCCTAAATTTTTTCTTTAATACCCTCGGTATTTCGATGTTCCAATCCCCATTTGCTTAACTCTGAAAGGATGGGTTTCAAACTCAAACCCAATTCTGTCAAATGATATTCAACTTTTGGGGGAATTTGAGGATAAATCACTCTTTCCAAAATTCCGTCCGATTCCAATTCTCTGAGTTGATTGGTCAACGTTTGTCGACTCACCGTGGGAATCGCCTTTTGCAAAGTACTGTATCTGTTTTGCCCTCTTTGGATATAATGCAGGATTAATAATTTCCAACGATTACCAATTTTATTCAAAGAATAAATCATCGGACAATTTTCGGGATTATAGTCTTTAAGCTTCCTCGATTCCT
This sequence comes from Chryseobacterium sp. CG10_8, assembly GCF_058117085.1. Classification (NCBI taxonomy): domain Bacteria; kingdom Pseudomonadati; phylum Bacteroidota; class Flavobacteriia; order Flavobacteriales; family Weeksellaceae; genus Chryseobacterium; species Chryseobacterium sp. CG10_8. Next base: position 7,374 of record NZ_JBYVEB010000120.1, read on the forward strand.
TATTTTCCATTAGTCTAAAAAATTTACGTATGAACAACAATTATGATTAGTCCAATAATTAGACAAAAGTATATAAATTTGCCGAATTAATTTTAAGAAAAACAATGAAAGCAATACAAATCGAACAATACGGAGACAATTCTGTTTTAAAGTCTGTCGAAATCGAAATCCCAAAACCACTACCCAATCAAGTTTTGGTAAAACTAAAGGCATCGGCTGTAAATCCTGTAGATTACAAAATTCGTCTTGGATATTTTTCGGGTCAAATGACGAAAAATTTTCCTTTTACTTTAGGTTGGGAAGGTGCAGGAATTATTGAAGAATTAGGTAGCGAAGTTACACATTTCAATATTGGAGACGAAGTGATGTTAATGCCTAATTTTATGCAAGGTGGTACTTATGCTGAATATGTGGCGGTTAATGAAAACGAAACCATGTTAAAGCCAAAATCTATTAGTTTTAATGAAGCTTCTACCTTACCTTTTTCGTTGGGAACAGCTTACACAGCTCTTGTTGAAGATGCAGGAATTGCGAGCGGTCAAAAATTATTAATTCACGGTGCAGGTGGTGCTGTTGGTCAAATAGCAGTACAAATTGCAAAAAACAAAGGACTTTATGTGATTGGAACTGCAACTGGAGATAACATCCAAGAACTTCAGGATTTAGGTATCGACCAAGTGATTGATTATGCAACAACCGATTTCTCTACGGAATTGAGTGATGTAGATGTGATTTTGGATTTAGTCGGTGGCGAAACCTTAGCAAAATCTTATGCTATTGTGAAAAAAGGTGGAATCATTGTTTCAACAACCCAACCTCCAAATCAAGAGAAATTAGCAAAATTCGGTATCAATGGAAAAATGACTTTCACAAGATTTGAAGCTAATAAATTTAATGAAATCCTGTCTTGGATTGAAGAAGGTAAAATAAAAATGAAACAACCTAAAATCTACAATTTATCTGATGCTCAAGAGGCTTTAGCTTTGGTAGAAAACAGACAATCGAAAGCTAAAATTGTTTTTGAGTTTTAGTAATTTCCTATCGGCAAAAACACAAGTTAATTTATAGAAAAAGTCTGCCTTTTTGATGGGGCAGACTTTTTTATATCTCAATAGAATTAATTTGTACCTGAGAATTCAGAACTACTTTCACAAGAACATTTCAAATTTATTT
>NZ_JBYVEB010000121.1:0-8119 GCF_058117085.1 Chryseobacterium sp. CG10_8
CAGACATCTTATGAAAAAAGGAATTTTTGAAAACCTCATCCAAAGAATGGTTATATCAAAACCAATCTCTTACAAACAAATTATTGCTTAAATGCCTAATTCAATATTTTTTTTTAGTTTTAATAGAGTAAAGGTATAAATATATTTCTTAAAAACAAAAAAACACCTCAAAATGAGGTGTTTATTAATAATTTATTACAAAATTCTATTATTCCACGATTAATTGTTGAGAAGAAACTCCATTTTCTGTTGTGACATTAATAATATAGTTTCCTGTCTTAAGTTTACTCACGTCTAACTTTTTATTTTCGAATTTAGCAACCACTTTTCTACCTGACATATCAAAAACATCAACTTGATTAACTTTCTCATTTGTATCAATCATCGCATAATCTTTTGCTGGATTAGGATACAAACTTAATTCATGTTGCGCTTTAGTTACATCATCAACTGCCAAAGACTGTCCATTAACTACAACCGTATCAATAAAAATGTAATTCGTTGTGGAAGTAGCATTAGCTGGAGTACTATTTTGGAATCCCAAATAATAAGTCCCAGATGTTGTTGGAGTAAATTGTAGAGTCTCTTGAACGTATGTTAAATTATTGTAAGCTGCATGTGACGCTAATGTTGTCACCCCTGTACCAGAACTACTTGTATTAATTCCTACATTAAAAGTCATAGCTCCAGCGGTTGCAATTGTACTATAAGTTCTGTAATAATAAGAAATTGTGTATGTAGATCCACCTATCATTGAAAGAGGTCTTGAAAAAACCCAAGCATTTTGCGCTACAGTTGTACTAATTGCACTTCCAAGAAAATAAGCTGAAGTGTGAGAATAATCATTTGCTGTATTACCATCAGTAGTATCATCTGCAAACCAAGACCATGAGCCTACGTTTCCGGTTGCTTGATTACCCCATCCTAAATTGTACAAGAAAGCTTGATCAGCCGCAGGTTCAAAGTTCATATTATAAGGGTAGGAGGTTACCGCACTTTGGTTGGTCGTCCCTACAGTAACATCTCTCCATTCACTATAAACTCCACCTCCACAATTCTTACGAACATAAACATCATAAGCTTTCCCAGCTGTTAAACCTGTAATAGTATAAGTAGTACCTGCAGTTACATTAGCTGTAGAACCGCTTCCTCCTTGAGTGTAAGGATAAAGACCCCATTCTATCTGGACATCAGCAGAAGTTGTCCAATTTATTGTAGCAGAATTCTCAGTATTAGTACCAGCTGATAGACCAGAAATTGCTGCACAAGGAACACTTTTACCAAGATACGTCATTGGTCTCCAATTAGATGCAGCAATCGTTGTAGGTGGAGCTGTAGTACTCTGCCCACTTTTTAGTCCGCCAGTAAGTAAGGTGTTACATAAGGCAACATTTCCAGTTGTTGCTATTGTACCTGCAGCATTATCATATTCAAATCCAACATATAGTCCGCCACCTGTGTAGGTAAAAGTAGAACCTCCAGAAAAAACATGATTGACTTGTCCTGTTGCTGCAGGAATTGTAATAGTAGAATTACTTACTGTTGTCATTGTAGAAACAGCAGTTGCCCAAGTGGTACTCTTAGTGTTTGCTAAATCAGCTGTATTTTCTAAATAGACTTTAAAATTTCCGGTAGTCGCAACATTCTGAGCAGTCAAATACTCAAAACCAATAGCTGCAAGGATATCACCATTTACTAATCCTGATGAAGCCATTTCAGCAGCAGTTATTAAGTATACCGTTCTGGAATAGCGTTGCGCACCTTGAGGTGCTCTTGAATTTGCAGATGTTGCGCCACTAGTATTAAGTGACAAATTATACTGCATCTGTTGAGAAAATACAATAGAAGATAAAAAGAGTACTATAAAAGAAATAATAGACTTGTTTTTCATAATATATAATTTTGATTAAGTTTCGATAAAATTAGTTATAATTAATTATTAAACAAATACTTAAAATAAAAAAATGAAAAATTAATTATTCATAAAATAAAAGTGATTAAATAAAAGGAAATTTAAAATATCACAAAATTAAAGGTTAATAAATAAATATAATGCAAAATAATTAAAGAGACACAAGTTCTAAAATGAAATCGCGCCGTGCAATAATAAAGCAAAAAAGTTTAGAAACATTGATTTTTTAGTTGAAAGTCATTTTTAAAGAATAAGTAGTTAAATACTGTACATAAACTTTACAAAATAGCAAGAGATATAGAATAAACTAACCACAAATTAAAACCCGAACATCATCGTAATGTTCGGGTTTTTATGTTTAACCAAAAAAATTAGCTTATTTGGAATAATTAGCGAAAAACATAGGAATACTTTCAATCCCTTTATAGAAATTGAATAGCCCGTAATGCTCGTTCGGAGAGTGAATCGCATCCGAATCTAAACCAAATCCCATCAAAACAGACTTAGCTCCCAACACTTTTTCGAACATCGCTGTAATCGGGATACTTCCTCCTCCTCTATACGGTAACACTTCTTTTCCGAAAGAGGATTCCATTGCTAATTTAGCAGCCATAAATTCTTTGGTATCACTTGGAAGTACATACGGCATCCCTCCATGATGAGGATTTACTTTTACTCGAACGTTGCTTGGCGCAATTTTCTCAAAATATTTTGTGAATTTTTCAGTAATTTCTTCCGGAGTCTGATAAGGTACCAATCTCATTGAAATTTTAGCAAAAGCCTTTGATGGAATTACCGTTTTAGCTCCCTCTCCTGTGTAACCTCCCCAAATTCCGTTGCAATCCAAAGTTGGACGAATAGAAGTCCTTTCCAAAGTGCTATAACCTTTTTCCCCTTCAACTCCTTCTAATCCAATAGACTTTTTAAATTCCTCGGGGTTGTCTTTTAATTTGGCCATTTCTGCTCTCTCCTCATCGGAAACAACTTGTACATTATCATAAAAACCATCAATTGTAATATGACCGTCTTCATCGATTAATTTGGCAATCATTCTGCTTAAAACATGAATTGGATTTGGAACTGCACCTCCATACAAACCAGAATGCAAATCACGATTAGGTCCTTCAACCTCAATCTCAACATAACTTAAACCGCGAAGTCCAGTTGTTACTGTTGGCTGTTCGTTACTGTAAATATGTGTGTCAGAAATCAAGATGCAATCGCAAGATAACTTCTCTTTGTTTTCATTAACCCAATCACCCAAACTTACAGAGCCCACTTCTTCTTCACCTTCTAAAATAAATTTAACATTACAAGGCAAAGTATTGGTTTTCATCATTGCTTCGAAAGCTTTGATATGCATGAAAAATTGGCCTTTATCATCTGCTGAACCTCTTGCAAAGATGGCACCTTCTGGATGCAATTCGGTTTTCTCAATATAAGGTTCAAAAGGTGGTTTCTTCCATAAATCTAATGGATCTGGTGGTTGCACATCGTAATGTCCATAGACCAAAACAGTTGGCAAACTCTTATCTAAAATCTTTTCACCATAAACAATTGGATAACCCTTAGTTTCACAAATTTCTACCGCATCGGCTCCACCATTTTTAAGATGTTCTGCAACTTTTTCGGCGCAGGCAATGACATCGTTCTTATAAGCTGAATCCGCACTAATTGAAGGGATTCTCAAAAGTTCAAAAAGTTCTTCAACGAAACGATCTTTATTGTCGTTGATGTACTGTAATGTTTCTTGCATATGTTTTAGATTAAGATTTAGATTAAGACTGAGGTTAAGATTAGGATTTCTTTTATCTCATAAAAATTCACCTCAAGTCACCTCCCAAAAATAAAAAAAAAGTCTCGCTAAGGCAAGACATTTTACTTTTATATTTTTTACAAAAATTATTTCGTTAATCTAACTGCCATTCTTCTGTCTGCTGCACGTTCTGCGTCAGATGCATCCTTCGCTACTTTAGCAAATTGACTTCCGTAACCTTCAGCTCCTACTACTTGTGCTCCAACTCCTAATTTTGTTAATTCGGCTTTGATAAATTCTGCTCTACCTTTAGAAACCTTAAGGTTAACCGCCTCATCACCAGTCTTATCTGTATAACCTCCAATTTTGATTTTGGTATCAGGAAAAGCCTTTAAGATTTTAGCTAAATTTTCAATCTGACCTTCAGAACCAGCTTCTAACTGATTAGTAGAACCCATTTTGAATTTCACATTATCAAAATCGTACCATTTATCCTTCAACGCTGCATCGTCAGCTGCATTTTTGTATCCATCACTAGATAAAAATTTAACCAAATTGTCTTCCAAGCCGTTAGCAACTCCGTTAATTTTAACACCATTCAAGTCAATTTCAGCAGTGGTATGACTCTGGATAACAGATTCTCCTTCTGTATGTGGTGTCGCACCTCCTCCTTGATGGTCATCATCGTATCTTTCTTCACCTTGTTCCATTTTGATTACTCCGTGATTTCCTCCTTGAGGAATCTTTTTACAACTGATAACTAATGATGCTACTGCAATTCCTAAAATGATTTTTTTCATTATCTAATAATTTAAAGCCCAAAAGTAAGAAATATTGAAGTCTTTAACAAAATTTTTACACTGATTTTAGAATTGTTTTTCCATTAAGAGTTTGAGTGAAAATAAGATAATGCTCTCCCCCATCTTTAATCCCGTATTTTTTCTTGATTTCATCGGGTTTTAGGGGATAATTTTTTGAAATCAAATTATATTTAGTTCCCTTTTTGATGTCTTTGGATGAAACCTTTTCAACCTTTAAAATTCGACCTGGAAAATCTTCCAACTTCTTTTCTGAAGTATAAAAATGCGTATTAGGATGTAGTTTTTTGATTTTAAACGACTGAGAAACCAAATCGAAAGCACCTGATTTCAGCACTGCATTGTTGGGCTTATAGAGGTAATCTAAAACATCTGAAAACTCAGCTTTGGCGTCAAAAATATCCTTGAAATCGAAACTTAGTGTAGGTTCGTTGCTTTCAAGATTGACGGTGATGATTTTGGGATTATTATTCTCCGAATTTCCGAGCAAGACAAGAATTTCTTTAACTTCATTCTTAACCGCAACAATATGGATCTCCCTTATATTATCCAAAACTGAAACAAGGTAAGTCAAGTCAATCAGTGGCGATAATTTGATTAGGATCTGATTGGATTTCGTTTTCAGTATAGGCAAAATCTCTAAAATATTGGGAGATAAATCCTCCAATAAAAAAACTTTCTTTTTTTGAGCATCTCTCCTCGCTGGGTCAAGATAAATTAAATCAAAATGCTCTTCACTTTGCTGAAGGAAAGTTTCTAAATCCTGATTGATAAATGATGCTTTCCTACCCAATACTCCATAATTGTGTTCGACGACTTTCAAAAGTTCGGGGTTTCTTTCGACAAGGGTGACCTCATCAAAATTTTGTGACAAGAAATAGGCATCAATCCCAAATCCTGAAGTGAGGTCAACCATATTTTTACCATTAACTAAAGTAGATTTGTATTGACCTGTCGATTCTGAACTGGATTGCTCCAAATTAAGATGGGGCGGGAAAATAATTCCTTCTCGTAAAAAAAAAGGGAATTTCTTTTCAGCGATATTTCGACCTTTGATTTGCTCTGCGATTTCACGCATCGTAACATCTGTAAAAGGTGACTTCTTCAGCAACAGCTGAGGAATATCTGTATGAAGATTATCATTGATAAACTGAATAACTTGGGTATCTAAAATCGGATTCAAAATCTAGATTTTTTTTACAAAGATTAAGATTATTGCTTACAATCGCAACTTTAGACGAAAATTACATCCTGATTCCAATTACCAAAACTTTATTGAATAGAATTTCCTTCTTGCCAAAGAATTCTTTTACCATTCTTCTCAATCTCCAGCGAAACTTCTTTTGCTCCTTCTTCCCTGACGACATTATCAAAAATTTTGTAGGTATAAACTCCATTGCGAAATGTAGTCACACTATTTCCTCCGCTTCCAGAAAACTCACTCTCCCCATTGGTCAAAACAATATCTGGCTTTGAAGATTCTTTTGCACCAATTTTCCATGAAGCATATCGGTATTTGTCACTGGACAACTCATCAATCCGAATCAAATAATCTTTAGTCTGAATTTTATATACAGGACGGACGAAATCCTTAAGTGAAGGATGAAGGTTATCCTTCTGTTCTGCGATTAGTTTTTCTTTCAGATTTTTTTCAAAATTACTTTGATAATTAACCGCAATAATAAATCCCTTGTCACTATCAATCCAGATCACTCCATTATCAAGCATAATCCCACGCCATCCGACTTCATTCCATTGGTTGACTTGGGAAGTCGAAATCTTTTTGACCAAATTGTAGTCAAACACCTCATCAAATCGAATCATCATTTCCTTTTCATTTTTAACAAAAGGAATTGGATAATCTCGTCTCAAAGGGTAGTTAATCATTTTAACGATTTCATCTTTATCCAATTTCTGAAAAATCATAATCATGCGATTGACATTGGCTCTTTTGTTTTCATTGAGATCATCAGCTTGACTATAGCTGAACTGAAAAAAAATAATAAATAAAAAGATAAACTGGATTTTCATATCAATTGTTTAGAAAAGCTACTTGATGACCTTCCAACTTGCCTCTTTTAATAAGTATCGATGGCTAGCCTCTTTTAGATTGGTTCCTCTGGGAACAGAGATTCCATGTTGTACCACTATACTATCACCTGAAGATGTTTCTTCAAACACGGGTAAATCATTTCCCTGTATTAAAACACCAGTGACTTCTAATTTTAAAGATTCACCTTCGCTTTTGTAAAATCCTCTTGGCCAACTGTCGATACAATCAATAAAAATTAGCCCTCCATTTTCTATTTCTAGAGCTGGTGCTACAAAAAGTTCAACAGCATAACCTCGAAGTTGAATTTTGTTATTGATGTTCTTTTGAAGTATTGAATCATTTGCATTTGTTAAAATTACAATATCTTCCTGCGATACCTTCTTCCCAACACAACTAAAAAGAAAACCAAGAATAAGTAATATGTGAAATATCAACTTCATCAGCATGCCAAAAATTAATCTTGAAGATACTTAAAAATATGTTCTGTAATATATTTGCGTTCCTCTTCATTAGCATCCTTATCCATGCTGCTGTGATTAATATTGGTTTTCTGGATAGTGATTTTGTGCTTCTTCGCTTCTTCTTCTGTTGGTAAAACGCCTTCATCAGCAGGATAATCATTAGAACGTAAAGTATAGATTCTTGGTTGAGAAGTCAGCGGAAACTCCATTCTTCGCTGGTCCATCGTAATCAATTTAGCAACCAAATCTGGATATTGCTGCACAAAAAGAACACTCATGTCACCACCGTTAGAATGTCCGAGCAAAACAAGTTTCTCAAAATTCAATATCAGATAATCTGATTTCATTTGTTGTAGAATGAAATTAATGTTTTGTACGCCTCTTTCCCAATTGGGTCTTCTAGTAATTTGCAATTTGCCGGTCATTGCTAGAAGTTCATCCGTAGGCAACTCATGCTGAATACTAACAACAAAATAACCCTTAGATGCCAAAAATTCTAACAAATAGGAATAAGCATATAGATAATCTCCTCCTTTGTTTTCGCCATAACCATGACTAAAAATAACAGGAATTCTATTGAGATTCTTTTTGTTACGAGGCTGAAAAATGGCAATCGGAATCTTACGATTTCGAGCCTGATCAACATAAGACATTGTATCAGTTTTAACTTCGTAATAAGATGCTTTCACAACTCCATTACTCATTCGAGAAGAACAATTGATGAGTAGAAAACTAAATATCAAAATCCAAATATATTTCTTCATAATGCTCTTAAGAAAATATGATCACGGTAGTAACCTAAAAAAATTAATTTTTGGATAACGTTCCATTATTTATTTGCAATTGTCTAAACGAAGATTGTTCTTCTTCTGGGATAGATTCTCCTTTTCGAGATTTGAAATCTGTATAGATATTCTCGAAATCTATATCACTCCAATTCTTGTCCAACAGTTTTAAAGTTGTTCCATTAACATTCTTAAAAATAAGCTGAAAACCTACAAAATGAGATTGACTATTCCTCACTTCATAAAGTTGAACCTGCGTATCTTCTAGCTTCCAAATCACCTCATGCTCGCTTCCTCCCTTTGTACACAAGTGATACGTTATCTTTAGAATACT
>NZ_JBYVEB010000122.1:0-8007 GCF_058117085.1 Chryseobacterium sp. CG10_8
TAAGTTTATTCCCCATTTGGGTGGGATTTTTCATGCGGGTTTTAGAAATGGTGGGATGGGTTCTTTTGCTTTTTCTGTTGGAGGTTCCCTTAATGTGGAGGAATTTGATATAAATTCTATTTTTACTGGTGTTTCTCTTCTCTTGGGTAAGAGAGATAAGGTAGTGTTTACAACTGGACCTTCATTCCGACAGGTAGCTCATCTTAACGAAAAATATCAGGTGGGTGAAATTGTTGATACCAATTACATTTCCGAAGAGATGTTGAAGTAAAATAGTTACAAGGTTGGCTGGTTTTTTGGTATTTCATATAATTTAACCAATAAACAAAGGAATGCAATTGTCCAAATGTACAAGTAGTTTGTAGATAGTAGTTATCGAGATCCAACTATTTTTCAGTATTATGCCCTGGATTTTGCATTTCGTCTTTTAGCTAGTGCTTTTCACAATCCTCAGCCTTGAGATCCCAAGATTTTTCTTTTTTGTTCCAAAAAATGGAGTAACATTTCCTATTCATAATCCAATAAGAAAGAATCTTTTTGTCCGTTTTCATAACAAAATTAATTCGGTTGTCAGTTCCAAGATATTTGCTCCAGATTTGTTGAGCATCAATGTTAATAATTTTCATTTCGTAATCGTTACCAATAGCAAAACTAAGATTGGCTTGATTAGGATTAACTATTGTAAGGGCGTTTTTGTCTATTTGAGCCGTACTCATGTCAAATTCTTTGAAGGGAACGGCTAGTTCGGAAGATGGAGCGTTATTGATTCGTTCTTGATCATCCTTAGACAAAGTAATATTAATCTTTTTAATACTATTATCCATAATTTTCGTAAACTGCGAAAATAAGAGAGTAGGACAAAAAAGAAATAAAAAAATTGTATTTCTTATTTTTAATTTCAGCATTTCATGTGTTATTTTAGGTGGTAAAATTATAAAAAAAAATCTGAAAAAAGCTAATTTTTCAGATTCTCATTCTTTCTCATCATCCGTTACCCGATATATATGGGTATGTTTGGGATATTCAGCTACTTTCCATAATCATGCCAAAAGTATTTTCTTTGGAAAAAAATATTTTAGAATTTGATAGTTAGTAGTGCTAAGGTACTGTGTGTAAGGGATTTTTAAAAAATCAAAAGAAAATTATTTAATTTCCCTAACTTTGCAAGTCAATGTTTTTATAAATCATGGAAGAAGAAAGAAAATCGCTCAATTTTATTGAGCAAATTATTGAAGAAGATATCAAAAATGGTCTAAATCGCGAGGATATTCGTTTTCGTTTTCCTCCAGAACCTAATGGATATTTGCATATTGGACATACTAAAGCCATTTGTATTAATTTTGGACTAGGTGAGCAATATAATGCACCAGTTAACCTACGTTTTGATGATACCAATCCTGAAAAAGAAGAGCAAGAGTATGTTGATTCTATTAAGAATGATGTAGAGTGGCTTGGCTTCAAATGGGATAAGGAATTGTATGCGTCAGATTACTTTCAGCAATTATACGATTGGGCGGTCCAAATGATTAAAGATGGTAAGGCCTATGTTGATGAACAGCCTTCCGAAGTGATTACAGAACAAAGAAAAAATCCAACTGAGGTAGGAATCGAAAGTCCTTTCAGAAATCGTCCAGTGGAAGAATCATTGGAACTTTTTGAAAAAATGAAGAACGGAGAGTTTGACGAAGGAGCAATGTCACTTAGAGCAAAAATTGATATGACTTCTCCTAATATGAATATGCGTGACCCTGTTATGTATCGCATTTTGAAGCGTCCGCATCACAGGACAGGAGACAAATGGAAAATTTATCCAATGTATGATTGGGCTCACGGTGAAAGTGATTATATTGAGCAAATTTCTCATTCTTTATGTTCGTTAGAATTTGAAAATCACCGTCCGCTATATGATTGGTATCTTGACCAAGTTTATGACGAGTCTAAAGTTAGAAACAAGCAAAGAGAGTTCTCTCGAATGAATGTTTCTTACATGATTACGTCTAAAAGAAAATTGTTGAGATTGGTCAACGAAGGAATCGTTGCAGGATGGGATGACCCAAGAATGCCCACTATATCTGGATTGAGAAGAAAAGGTTTTACCCCAATTTCAATTAGGAATTTCATTGATAGAGTAGGAGTTACCAAAAGGGAGAACCTTATTGATGTTCAGCTTTTAGAGTTTTTTGTAAGAGAAGATCTTAACAAGAAAGCAAAACGAGTAATGGCAGTGGTTGATCCTGTAAAACTTGTTATTGAAAACTATCCTGAAGGACAAGAAGAATGGTTGGAAACAGAGAATAATCCTGAAGATGAAAATGCGGGAACTCGTGAAATTCCTTTTGGAAGAGAGTTGTGGATTGAGAGAGAAGATTTCATGGAAGATGCTCCAAAGAAATTCTTTAGATTATCAATTGGAAATGAAGTTCGTCTGAAATCTGCATATATTATTAAAGCAACAAGAGTAGATAAAGATGAAAATGGTGAAATTACTACCATCTATGCTACTTATGATGAGAAGTCCAAATCTGGAAGCGGAACAGAAGAGAGTCTTCGTAAAGTGAAAGGAACTTTACATTGGGTTTCAGCAGCTCATGCAACGCCTGTTGAAGTAAGAATTTATGATAGATTATTTACAGTTGAACAACCAGATGCAGAAAAGGAAACTGATTTCCTTGAATTTTTGAATCCAAATTCGGTTAAGGTTGTTAATGGCTATGCAGAACCAAGTCTCAAAGATGTTGAGGTGGGTGAGCCATTACAATTTCAACGTATTGGATATTTTACTAAAGATAGAGACTCTCAAGGTGACAAGATGGTCTTTAACAGAACCGTTACTCTTAAAGATTCTTACAAACCAGAGTAAATTTCGGGACAATAATAAATACAAAACATTGCAGGGCTTATTTTGTAAGCCCTGTTTTTGGTAGCAACTAATAATCAAATTAGATACTGCATTGATCCATTGACGGTTGACAATTTTTGAATTTTAGCAAGAAGTAATTCGGTCGCTTCAATTCCCATTTTGTAACCGTTATTTATAACATATTCATAGTTTGGGTTCATATATTTTGGTAGGGACCCTTCACTGATGGCGACAATCTTGAATGCGTTCTCATCTACTTTCTTTTCCTTTAAGTGACAACTGAGACCACCAAGAATTTCGTCACTCATCGCAAAAATGCCGTCGAATTTATTAAGATCTACTTCGCTTGTAAGCTTATCGATAACCATTTGTGGTGAACTGCAAAAAATACTCGAATAAGCAATGTTAGAGTTGTTATCCAAAGTTTCTTCAAATGCTTTTTTCCGTTGGAGGGTCATTTTAAGGTTTTCGCTTCCATAGATGGCAAGGATATTTTTGCTTCCTGATTCTATAAATTTTTGAGCGCACATCTGTGCATATTTTGCATGATCAAAAATGATATACGGATAGTCTGAATTTTCATGCAGGTTCTTGTCAAAAATCACCAAAGGAATGTCCATTGTATTGGACTCTTTTAGGTGATCCAAAGATCTACTTTCTGAAGTAAGAGAAATCAAGATACCATCCACATGAGAGTTGTAACATATTTTTAAATTTTCTATCTCGTGTTCCAAACTTTCCTCGGAAGACAAAATGAAAAACTTATAGTTTTCTGAAGTTAATTTTTCCGAAATGCCTTTTATAATAGAAGGAACGAAAAACATCGATATTCGAGGAACAATAAGACCAATGATTTTAGAAGATTTCTTCCTAAAATTAATAGCAAACTGATCAGGGACGTAATTAAAAGCTTCTGCCGTTTCCTTCACTTTTTGCCTTACTAATAAACTAATGTCGGGGTGATCTTTCAATGCTCGTGATACAGTTGAGGTACTAATATTGAGCATTTTTGCGATATCTTTTATCGTTATTCTTTTCATTTTCAGCAGTTCGACTTGTTTTTTGGTGAAGTTATTAAAAAAATAAGAGAGTGCAAACACTATGAATGAATAGTTTTTGGGTAATGAACTGTTAAGAAAATGTTAATTTTTCAAGAAACTTACCAACTACAACCGATTGCGCAAACGTTTGCTAATTAACACTGAGTTAATATATGATAAAAGTTATTTTTTTTGAGATGCTTTCAGAATATCTTTAGGACAGAAAATCAATAAGTTATGTATTCATTAATTAAACCCAAAAAATTTGTTACTTTTTTACTTACGGGAATCGTTTGTGTATTATCTGCTCAAGAACGTTCTTCGGATTCGCTTTCAAAAAAGAAGAATCTTAAAGAACCTGAAGGTATTGCAAAAACAACTGAAGATCGAAATGTGATGCTAAACGCTTCTGACGCCAATGCGCCCAGAGAAATTCCGATCGGACTTCCCTCTACTTATGTTAATGTATATGAGAACGGAATGCCCGCAGTGTACTCTTCCGTTCTATACAATGTATCAGCAAACTGGAGAAGTGAGTCCAGCTTAGCTTCTATTGGACTAATGAATCCTGTAGAATCTGCGATAACAACAGGTAATGTTGCTTATTCTGTAACTTCTAAGTCTCATGTTGGATCAGACAAACAGAGAGGAACAATTAATTATTCGGCAAATCATTACGGATTGCAACAATTTGATATTAATACAACTGGATCTATGGGAAAAGGTTGGCAATATTCAGCAAGTATGTATCAGATTTTTGATCCTGGTACCCAAAAGTGGACCTTCACTGATTTTTACGACAGAACTCAAATGTATAAAGGAGCGATTACAAAATTATTCAACAATAATAAAGGTAAGATCTCGCTAATTTATAAATATATAGAGTCTCGAAAAGCAGTTAATATGGATTCTCAAGCACCCTTCATTTATGTAGGAGACGGTAGTATTGCAGAAGCCAATGGTTTTCATTTAGGAACTTCCAGCTATGTTCCTGGAAATGGTGAAATACAATATATGGATTTGCTTTCTGGAAATATTTATAAAGACAATTTCCGTAATAACAATTATAATCAGGGGAATGATATTTCGCTTTTGTCAGAATATAATTTTGATAACGGAATGAAATTAAACGTCAACGCTCGTTATTTAAGAGCAAAAAGTCGTGAGGTGGCAAGAGGTTTTTCTACAATTACTACTATAGAAAACGGTATTGAACAAGGTGGTAACAATGATAATGTATACTACGATTTGAGCGGAAATCTATACACCGGTAAAAAACAATTAGCTATTGCTTATCAACATATTGCAGATATTGATAATTTCTTTGTCACTTCCGAATTATCCAAAAAATATGGGAATCACGACCTTAAATTAGGTTTAAACGAATGGTTTTATAAAGCTAACTATCATTCCAATACTACGATGTATGATACTACAGTAGAACCTTACCCGGCGTTTTTGGTTCATGAAACACCAGCAGGAGGCTTAGTTCAATATTTCAATTACAATATTGCAGGATCCGAGTATTATATCGGTCATGAAAATAAAACTGCACTCTATTTTGTGGATCATTGGAAACCATCAAATAAACTGAATATCAATTACGGTGGTCGATTAGAGTATTACAATATTGAAGGAAACAATCTTCCTTACGAAAGATTCAATGATTTTTACATTGGTAACAATGCTTTGGAAGGTGGAACAATACAGCCAAAACCATTTAAAAATAACAACCTTAATTATGCGGTAAGTTTACAAGCAGACTACAAAATTACAGATAAATTTGGCGTAACTGCTGATGCTACCATAACAGCACAACATCCGCCAATTGACAATTATGCATCATTTTCAAATCCAGCAAACAAAGCCATCAACGTAAATCTTTATAGAGGTGGAGTTTTCTATAGAAACAATTGGATTAGTGCGACCTCAATGGTTACCCAAATCAAGAAAAGTAATTTCTACACCTTAATCAATGTAGCAAACCCTCAAAATAATACTGAGTCCAAAACAACGGCATTTAACTATAATATTCAAACTTTAGGTTGGACAACTACTGCAGAAATTGATCCTTTCAAAGGTTTCCATTTACACTTGTTGTTAACTTTACAAAAACCGCAGTATAAAAATTATGAAACTGTACTGCAATTCGGTACATCAAGTTATCCTGTAAGTGCCAGTGATAAAACCGTAATCGGAATTTCAAGAACTATTATTGAATTTGATCCAAGTTATACCTTCTATAACGATAAAGTAAAAGCCTGGGCAAGTATCCGATATTTTGGAAAACAGTACGCTAATTTGAGTAATGCATTATATTTCAATGGTAGAATTGAATCTTTCGCAGGATTGGATTACAAATTCAACAATCATTTTTCAGTCAGTGGAAGTGTCATTAATTTCTTGAATCAAACTGGTGCAACTGGAATGATTGCAGGTGCTGAATT
Source organism: Chryseobacterium sp. CG10_8 (assembly GCF_058117085.1). Classification (NCBI taxonomy): domain Bacteria; kingdom Pseudomonadati; phylum Bacteroidota; class Flavobacteriia; order Flavobacteriales; family Weeksellaceae; genus Chryseobacterium; species Chryseobacterium sp. CG10_8. Next base: position 6,348 of record NZ_JBYVEB010000122.1, read on the forward strand.
AATTACTCAGGAAGAAGCTGCTAAATTCAACAACACTTGGATGACTGGTTATTTTCTACGTCCGTTCATTGTACAATTTGGAGCAAAATATGAATTTTAAGAAATTAAAGTCAATTGAACGTTTGCACTTTAAACATCATATAAAGATTTGCCCAATATGCGACTTAAAATCAGACTTAATCTGAAAAGTCACGCCATTGTAGCCTCAAATAACAATCAAAAAATTCAACAATAATGAACGTAAAAAAAATAATTCCTAATCTCAGTTTTTGGCAGATTTGGAATATGAATGTCGGTTTCTTCGGTATTCAATACAGTTTTGGATTGCAACAAACAGCAGTCAATCCTATTTATTCATTTTTGGGAGCACATGCGGATCAGCTTCCAATTCTTAACCTTGCAGGACCTGTAACAGGTTTGCTTATTCAACCATTAATTGGTGCAATGAGCGATAAAACTTGGAGCCCAAAATGGGGACGTAGAAAGCCATATTTCTTAATTGGAGCTTTGTTCTGTAGTTTGGCGTTGTTTTTCTTCCCTTTCAGTTCATCCATTTGGATGGCTGCAGGATTGCTTTGGATTTTAGATGCTGCAAACAATACAGCAATGGAACCTTACAGAGCTTTTATTGGGGACAAACTTCCAGAAAATCAACAAACATTCGGCTTCCAAATGCAGAGTCTTTTTGTGGGAGCAGGGATTACCTTAGCGAATTTATCTTTATTCGTTTTCCAAAAATATTTGGGTGGCAGTTCCGAAACTGGAGGTATTCCGACTTGGGTTTATTATTCATTTTTCTTAGGGTCTTTCTGTTCTATTGCATCAGTGGTATGGTCAGTTTACAAAACGCCGGAAATTCCACCTACAGAAGAAGAATTAAAGGAACTGGAGGAATTAAAGAAAAACAGCAATTTCTTCACGCCTTTTATTGATATTTTTGATGCGATAAAAACAATGCCGAAAATATTGTGGCAATTAGCACTTGTGTATGTATTTCAATGGTATGCTTTATTTATCTACTGGCAATTTATTTCACCTTTGTTAAAGAAAACCATCTATAATATTAGTGAAGCTGATGAACAAAAAGCTACTTCGCTCATCAACCTTTCAAAATCCGGAGGATTTGTATCGCCGACTGATTTATCTTGGGCACAAGATATTGCGCATCATGTCGAAGCTGCGGTAGGTCAGACAGGATTGATGAATGGGACTTATAACTTTGTAACGATGGTTTCTGCGTTGATTTTGGTATATTTTGCTAAAAAATTTCCAACTAAAAATGTTCATGTCGTTTGTTTATTGGGTACAGCTTTGGCATTGATTGTACTTCCGTTCATACACGATCAATATCTTATTTTATTACCAATGGTTCTTTTTGGGATTGGTTGGGCTGCAATTATGGGACTTCCTTATTCTATTGTTTCGCCAAGTATTCCTTCGGAAAAAAGAGGAGTCTATATGGGAATTATCAATATGATGATTGTAATCCCTATGTTGATACAAACATTAACTTTTGGATCGATTTATAAACATTTACTCAATAGCAATCCTGTAAATGCCATTGTTTTGGCTGGCGTTCTTTTCGTCTTTGCAGCAATAAGCGTAACCTTTATGAAGGTAAAAAAACAGGTTGAATAAATGAATTTATCCATTTTGTTTA
>NZ_JBYVEB010000123.1:0-7962 GCF_058117085.1 Chryseobacterium sp. CG10_8
AAAATTATTAAAATTCGGTTGTCAAAAGCCTTCCTTGAAAATAAAATATGACTGATTTATTCTTATTGAATGTTAAGAAATATTCATAATAGAAATATGATTTTTCATCGTGTTCAACGTGATTGAGGTTTCATTTTTTTACCTTTATCCAAAAATTGAAAATGAAGAATTTGTTCTTTTTGCTTTTTGGATTTCTTTTAAGTTCTTGTGCTTCTCAGTCCTCTATAAATCAAACAAAAAATACGGGCCATGAGATTGTTATTGCTTTTGGGAGCTGTGATAATCAAAAATTAACCAATTCGCTTTGGGATGATATTATTGCTAATCAACCGGATGTTTGGATTTGGGGAGGAGATAATATCTATTGTGATACCGATGATATGACGGAGCTTCAAAAATGTTATCAATCGAAGAACGAGCAAAAAGATTATCAGAAATTCAAAGAAAAAATTAGAATAACAGGAACTTGGGATGACCATGACTACGCAAGAAATGATGGAGGAGCCGAGTACGAACATCGAAAGGAAAGTCAACAGCTATTTTTAGATTTTATGGATGCTCCAAAAAATGATGAAAGGAGGAATAGAGAAGGAGTGTATAACTCATTAGTAATAAAAGATTCTGATGGAAAATCAGTTAAAATTTTGAATCTCGACACGCGGTATTTTCGTTCGGCCTTAACCAAAGATGAGAGTGGAAAGAAGCGATATCTTAAGCAAGATGTAGGAAGTGTTTTGGGTGAAGAACAGTGGAAATGGCTTGAAAATGAACTTCAAAATTCCCAAAGCGAATTCAATATTATTGTGAGTAGTATCCAGTTTTTATCATCGGAGCATGGTTATGAAGCTTGGGGAAATATGCCGAAAGAAGTCGAACGTTTAGAAAATTTAATTAAAACAACAAAAGCAAAAAATGTTATTATCCTATCTGGTGACCGTCACTTTGCTGAATTTTCTTCCAAAAGTATTCAAGGACAGAGGTATCCGTTGATTGATTTCACTTCCAGTGGACTGACTCATGTTACCGAAGGTATTAAGTCGGAGTATAACCCATATCGAGTTGGAACGATTATTGGTAAAAAGAATTTCGGAATTGTAAAGTTAAACTTAGAAACCGGTTTTGTTTGTTTTGAAATTCGTGGAGAAAACAACGAATTGTTTGAAAAATTGGAGCAGCAATATTAGTTTTTTTGAAGATTTTATAAAAAAAATACTTACATTTGATTAAACTTTAAAACAATAAATTATGGCAAAAAAATTATTCGCTGAATTTTTCGGCACATTTTGGTTAGTTTTCGGAGGATGCGGTAGCGCAGTATTTGCAGCTGGTGTTCCTGACATTGGGATTGGATTAGTAGGGGTTTCTCTTGCTTTTGGTCTTACTGTTTTGACAATGGCTTACGCAGTTGGACATATTTCTGGAGGACACTTTAACCCTGCGGTTTCTGTTGGATTGCTTGCAGGAGGAAGATTTGATGCTAAAGAATTAGTTCCTTATATCGCTGCACAATGTATTGGTGCAATTGCAGCTGCTGCAAGTCTTTATTTTATCCTTAATGGAGCAGGTGCTTTTACAACGGAAGGAGCTGGAGCATTTGCAACTAATTTTTATGATATGCCTGGTTACAATGGTAGAAGTTACAGTATGGGCGCAGCATTCTTAACAGAATTTTTATTGACCATGTTCTTCTTAATTATTATTTTAGGAGCAACTGATAAATGGGCTAATGGAAAATTTGCTGGAATTGCAATCGGTCTTGGTTTAACTTTGATTCACTTGATTTCTATTCCAATTACTAATACTTCTGTTAATCCAGCAAGATCTCTATCTCAAGCTATTTTTGTTGGAGGAGATGCTATTAATCAGTTATGGTTATTCTGGGTTGCGCCAATCGCAGGAGCTTTAGTTGGTGGACTTATCTATAAAAACTTATTACAAACGCCTTGGAAAGAAGCACTTGATGCTTAATTCTAAATAAAGTAGATTATAGATTCCTGCAGTTTTTTCTGCAGGAATTTTTTTTTGAAATCTATTGGTAGGATTTCGCTAAGTCACTATGTAATCAATTATTATTTAACGGACTTTAACTTGTTTACGCAATAAGTTTTTGTTAATTTCGTTCCCTAAATAATATGTTTTTCAAACTAATAAGTTTAGGGAAACGGGCGCCAAAAGAATTTTAAATGAATACTAAAAAAATTGCAATTGCGACTGCAGTGATGTTTTATGGCATTGCGGAAGCGCAACAATCTCAATATTTCAGTAATCGAGAAGATTACAAATTTCAATTAGCAGAACAACTCTACAATACCAAGATTTACAACGCCTCTCAGTACGAATACTCACAACAGTATTTCTACAATACCACGTTGAACAATTCTAAAAAAGAAGCAGCACAGTTTTTTGACAATGTGATTGGGGTGATTTTACAGAAAAATCACGCCGAGCAAGGTCTTGAAGCTTTCATGAAAGAGTATCCTAATTCTGCTTACTTCGCTAAAGCTAATTTGCCTCTTGCGGACTATTATTTGGCGATTAAGGATTTTTCCAAGGCTTTAGAAACACTTAAAAAAGTCAATCAGTATCAATTGTCTCGTGAGGAAAATACCCAATATATTTTGAAGTTGGGTTATGCCAAATTCATGACAGGGGATTCTCGTGGAGCCATTCATGCATTGGAAGAAGCCTACAAAACAGTTGATGAAAGTGAAAGAGGAGATGTTGCTTATATGCTTGGACATTTGCATTATGCAAAAGGTAACAATACCGAAGCTTTTCAATATTTTGATTCTATTATCGAAGATAGTAAGTACACCAAGTTAGTTCGTCCTTATTATGTGCAGATGTTTTATAACGAAAAGCAATATGATAAGGCTATAACAGAAGGGACTGCATTACTGGACGAAGATATTTCGGATTCTTACACAGCGGAAGTTCACAAGATTATTGGGGAGAGTTACTTCATGAAAAATGATTATAATTCGGCGTATTCTCACCTTAAAACCTATTTGGATAGTAAAGAAAATCCGAGTGAAAGTGACCTTTACGAGATGGGTTTTGTCTCAGCTCATTTGAAGAAATACGATGAAGCGGTATCCTACTATAACCGATTGATTAATTCTAATTCTCAACTTTCTCAGAATGCTTATTATCAATTAGGTAATGCTTATTTGGAGGTAGGCAAAAAGCAGGAAGCACTTTCGGCATTTCGTTCTGCATCACAGATGGATTACGATTCCAGCGTGAAGAAATTAGCTCATGAGCAATACGCTAAAGTGAGTTTCGATATCGGAAACCCTTTCGAATCCGCTCCAACGGTCATTCAAAACTATATCAAAGAGTATCAAGGAAGTTCTGAAATTCCTGAAATGAGAAAACTTTTGGTTAAATCTTATTTGTATTCAGGGAGTTATAAAGAAACCTTAGATGCGATTGATAAAGTTGATAGACCAACAGACGAAATCAACAAAATCGATCAAGAAGTTTCTTATTTATTAGGAACGGAAGAGTTTAACAAAGGAAATTTCGACCAAGCTTCAAAGTATTTTGAAAGAAGTTTGAAATTTAATATCAATAAAGAATTTCATCACCGTGCCGAATATTGGTTGGGTCAGACAGACTATAACAAGGGCAATTATGCATCGGCTATTTCTCGTTTCGAGTCATTGTTGGGAGCAACTTCATTTCCGGAGCAATCTCAGCTGAAGTACGATTTGGGTTATGCTTACTTCAAATCCAAAAACTTCGAAAAAGCGCAACAATATTTCAAAGATTATCTAAAGAATCCAAATGCTGAATTCCGTAATGACGCCGAATTGCGTTTGGCGGATACTCATTACGCTAACAATGAGTTGGATGAGGCGATTAAGATTTACAATGAAGCGGATGGTGAAAGTGATTATATCGTTTATCAAAAGGCGTTAGCGCTTGGTTTTCAAGGGAATAATACTGCGAAAATTTCAGAACTCAAACGTCTAATTTCGAAATACGCAGATTCTGATTATACTGATGACGCCAATTACGAAATTGGAGTGGCTTATGCTTCTACAGATGATTTTACAAGCGCGAATGAGTATTTCTCTAAAGTGATCAAAGGTTCTGCAGATAAGGATTTAATCGCAAATGCCAAAATCTATACAGCGCAAAATTATATTGACCTTGGTCAAGACGATAAAGCACTTTCTGAGCTGACAATGCTTGGAAATACTTATAGAAATACGGCTTATGCATCAAAAATTGTTCAGGCGGCGAGACCTATTTTCATTAAGAAAGGTGATGTATCTGGTTACGAAGCTTTTGCTAAAAGTATGGGAGTAAGTATTGATGCAAGTGAAATCGACGAAATCAATTTGTCCACTGCGAAACAATATTACACCAAAAAAGAGTACAAATCAGCTATCCCTTATTACGAAAAGTATCTGTCTCAGAATCCTACAGGAGAAGGACTTTATCAAGCTCAATATGAGTTAGGAGAGAGTTATTATCAGACTCAGAATTCAACGAAAGCGTTGTTGACTTTGCAAGATGTAGCAAGTGTCCAAAACGATTATCAAGAAGATGCACAAACGAGAATTGCGCAAATTCTTTTGTCACAAGGAAATAACACCGAAGTTAAAAAATATTTGATTCAGATTTCTAATTCGAGCAATTCAAGCATTAGTAATTATGCTAATACCGAATTGATGAAGCTGTATTCTGAAGAAAATAATTTGAAAGAAGCCGAAAAATATGCGGATTTAATTTTAGCCAATTCCAAAAACTCGACTGCGGTGATTCAGCAAGCTAAAGTCATTAAAGCTCGAAGCTTGATGAATAGCGGAAAAGATAAAGATGCAAAGTCTGCATACTCTGGTTTGGAAAAATCTTCAAATCCGGAAGTTGCTGCAGAAGCATTGTATGCTAAAGCTTATTATCAGAACAAAGACAAATCTTACAAAGCTTCTAACGAAACCATCTTTAAGTTAGCTAATAACTACGCTTCCGAAGAATATTGGGGTGCAAAAGCATTGGTGGTGATGGCGAAGAATTATGTAGGACTCAAGGATAATTATCAAGCAAGTTATACTGTTGACCAGATCATCGCTAATTACCAGGATTTTCCAGAGGTAGTAGCGGAAGCAAGAGAAGTGAAAAAAACGATTAAATAGTATTCTTAAACCTTGTGTTTAAATTTAGATATATGAACAAAAATATTCAAAAAATATTCTTACTTGGTGTGTTGGTGACTTCTGTGACTGCATTTTCGCAAATCAAGGAAGAAAGATTGATTCTTAATAAAAAGCGTGAACCTGAAGTTAAAAAAATCGAAAAGAAAAAGACTTCGGTTGAAACCGTAAAAAATTATCCACCTCAGGAAAAATCAGAAATTCCTGTAGAATATAATATTACAAATGTTCCTGCGGTTTCGGATTTCAAAACTTCGACGATTGAAGGAGAGGATATTTCTCCTAATATGACGACATCTTACCAAAAGAATTACGTTCAGTTTGGGATGGGGAATTACGGTAAAATCCTCGCAGATGGTAATGTTTCCTATACTTTACAAAACAAAATGGAAGTCGGGTTAGATGCGCATGTCATTTCAACAACGGGACTTAAGAAAGATTACATTTGGAGTTCGAGACAAAGTGATGCCAATGTTGGGGCTTTTATTAATTCTTATGGAAATAAAGGCAAATTCAATATTAATGCTGATTACGAAGGCAATAACTATAATTATTATGGAATTTATGCGTTGAATCCTTCCGCGGATATTGACTTGAGTCAGAAGACTGATGTTGTCCGAGTTAACGGTTATTACGATTTTTACTCCAACGAGATTCTTAATGATGTGAGAGTCAAAACATCATTTCTTTCGGATAAGTTTGATGCAAAAGAAAGCAGTGGTTCGATTGAGCTTAATTTATCAAAGCATGGCGTAGAAATGCCAATGGAAGATGTATTCTTAAATGCTGATTTGGGTGTGGATTTAGAAACAGTTAATTCCGAATTCCAATTACTGAATCAAAATTCCTCTAATTATTTCTTGACAGACCTTTCTCCTAAAGTGACTTTCAGCAAGGGAAAATCTTATTTGATGATTGGCTCTGGATTCAGTTTTCTTAATTCCAAATACAATAACATTTTGTTGACAGAGGAAACTAAAACCAATAAAACCTACTGGTTCCCAAGAGCAGAAGTACAGTTCGCAAAAAGCGACCAATTCAAGTTTTTTGCAGGTGTTGATGGAGGCTTGAAGATGAACACTTATGCAAGCTTACTTCAAGAGAATCCTTATTTGGTTTCTGACCAATTGTTGAAGCCAACAGAGACTAAGTACAAAATTTATGTTGGAATCAGGGGAGACTTCAATGAGCAGGTGAAGTACAGTCTTTCTGCAGGATTTGCTAAGACAAAAAATATCATGTTCTACAAGGCTAACGATTTATTTGACTACAACAATACCCTTAATCGTTCTGCATATAATTTTGCTAACACTTTTTCTGCCAATTATGATGATGGGCAAATTAATGAAGTTGTGGCAAGTGTGCAATATTTTCCACTGGCTAATTTATCCGTAGACGGTGAAATCAAGTACAACTTTGTACGTCTAGATAATCATGATGACGCTTATTATAAGCCATTATTCCGAACTCAAATTGGTGTGAATTACACGATGTTGGACAAAAAATTATTGCTGGGAGCTAAAGTATTTTTGGTATCGGATAGTATGACTAATTCTTATATTATTACAGACAATACAACGGATCCTTCCATGTATGATTCTTTGGAAAATCCTATTGACAGAACGCAAGGTTACATAGATTTTAATCTGTCAGCGTCTTACAAAGTTCACAAAAATTTCACTATTTTTGCGCTCGGAAATAATCTAGTGAACAACAAGTACGAAAACTATAAAGGTTACAAAGTTCTTGGAGCTCAGATTTTAGGAGGAGTGAAAATCACTTTCTAATTTCCAATTTGCAGGGTTGCATAGTTTAATGGATAGAACTTCGGATTTCGGCTCCGACAGTGAGGGTTCGAGTCCTTCTGCGACCACTTTTAATGAATTAACCGTCTAATTATCAGGCGGTTAATTTTATTTTAGCAAACATTTAGCAAACATCTCTAAATTTTAACATTTTTTCTTTCGTTTTTTATAGGACATATCCGACATATTTTTTCAAAGTAAAAACGACATTGTATATTCGTCAATATCAATTTTATTTCTTTCAATAACTTTCGTCCAAAGTTTCGTGAACTTCTTTGTCGGTTTGCCTTTGTAGTATTTTTTGAAGTGTTTATTATCCAACTCATCTGTACTTTTGTCAAACATTACTCCAAATTTCTTTTCCCAAAACCTCATCTTTTTACTTTGGTTCTGTTTACTATAATTTAGACCAAAGGCGGTACGATGATAAAAATAACCTCCGTAAGTGTGCAATTTTCGGCAGACTTTCCCAGTCTTAGGACATAGAAAAAACCATAACAGACCGTTACCGATATTTGACCGTCTTGTTATTAGTCGCACATCATATTCAATATTTTCATTATCATTCAATACATATTTTAGGGTTATTACTCCTCTATTTTCGGTGGCTCTAACACAAATACTGATACTGTTTTGAATATTACTGACTTTATTAGTCCAAGTTACTGAACCCGATAACCAATGATTAGGTTTTAGATAACCGTGTTTTTTGAGAAAACCAATTGATAATTCTCTAAGGTTATCTATCTCGGGTAGATATGTTCCGTGTCTTCCCATATTTTTAATTTATTGTAGTTTACTATCTCACATAAGGATAACCTAAATTATTAAGGAACTTTTTAATAATCTTACCCGCACGTATGGACTCTAAAAACTTGGGGTTTCATTCCTTTTTATGGACTGTAAAAACTCGGTTATTCTCTTAATTGTTCATAAGGTTGGAAACTTTCTTTTACTTAGAATTATTACAAACAACTATTGTCATATAAATC
>NZ_JBYVEB010000124.1:0-7698 GCF_058117085.1 Chryseobacterium sp. CG10_8
TTAGATTTCACAATGATTTACTAAGACAAATTGCTTCTGCATTATTTTGTTTTATATATATTAAAGTTGTTCAAGAGTTGGATTTACAATGCTTTAATTTTAGGTATTTTGTTATTCCCAGTCGGGCATTTCTCCATCGGTGAAAAGAGTGCTTCTTGTATAACTAGATGTTGTTGATAAATCAATGGTAATAATGTATTTTGTTGAAACCCCATCATTGGAAGTGTTGACACAGATTATTTGTGCATTATTTGGCGAAAATCGAGGGTCAAGATCGTTAGTACCATTGGCCTTGTTACTTAGTACCGATAGATTGGTAGTAGTGTCATTTAATAAATTGTATGCAATAATTTGTGAATTAAGTTGTCGTTTGTCTGCATTTTCATAACCCGAAACATCCCTTGTATATAGTAATGTCTGACCATCAATTGAGAAGTTGAGTCCTCCTGCTGCGCCAGAGACATTGGAAAGGATGGTCTTAATTAAATTACCTTGATTATCAATGATATAAATATTGACGTGATATCCATTAATATCGTTCGTTTTGATTGCAATTTGATTTCCATCATGACTCCAATCGCATTCAGAAATAAAACTGCCATCTCCTGTGGTGTACAGAAGAGTAGTCCCACTTCCATCCTTGTTGACTTTGTACAATTTATCATAATAAGGATATATAAATTCAGCGCCATTGGTGCTCCACGAAAAATCAAGCTCAGCATTGTTAATCCCACCAAGTGGAATATTGGTGACCTGTAAGGTATTGGAACCATCTCTTTTTGAGGTAGAGATATGTGTACTTCCGCCTGAAGATTTGAGATAGGCAATTAGATTAGCATTGTTATTGAGTCGTGGTCTCCAACTATTGGTACTGAAAGTGAAGTCCTGACCTTGCTCGTCGCTGGAAATAATACTGAATATTCCATTATCTTTTTTTACATAATGAAAACGATTATTAGGAGTGTCATCAACTGTGAATTGACTAACAGCACTATAAACTTCTGGATTAATTCCATCAGATACGGAAACTTGCCAGAAGTAACTTACACCAAATTGCAGATTGTCTAGAGTATAAGTTTTATCCAAAATGTCTGGAATCTCCAAAATTGTACTATTAATACTGTTTTTGATAACGAGACGATACTTCAAAACATCGGTTGAATCTGGATCTGTTGCGGTCCATGTTAAAGAAACTGAGGTTGGTTGATCTACAGCATTATCAATTGGAGTCAAAAGTGTGGGTATTGATGGCGATGAATTAAGAGAGTCATCATCAGAAAGTTCAAAAGTAACACTTACAGCAGTTGAACCATCTGTAATACTAATTCCTTGAAAGGATGTAATGTATCCAGTTAGTTCTGCTTTAACAGAATAATCTCCGACGGGGATGTTTTCGATAATGAAATTACCGCCACTATCTGTAAAAACCGTTTTGGTTGTTGGTGAAGTAAAGATTTTTACGTTTTCAAGTGGTTCGTTTGTCCCTTTTTTAACCACTTTTCCAGTGAGTGTTGCAGTTAATTTTTTGTCAACTAGGTCTTCCGAGCACGAATGAGTTGCAAGTGCTATAAGGAAGAAGGTTATATAAGTGAATAAGGTTTTCATTTTTTATGGTTTTTTAGATTTTCTTATGTAGTAATTGATTCCAATTCCGAAATGCATAGCTTGATCTTTCCGCGATCCATTGATTAAATTGTCCCATTCATCATCAAATCCAAAATCGTATTGTGCATTGAGCCTAATTCCAAGATTAGAATTAGTGAGGTACTCAAAACCGCAACCCACCTGAGCCTTTGGGAAATTTCTTTGGGCTATTATCGTACCTAGTCCTCCATATAAATAAGGGGTGAATTTGTATTTTGGAAGCATGAGGTACTCAAGATTAAGTTCTGAGGAGAAATGGTTTTCTATAAATATATTGGTATTTTCAAATGTTCCCACACCAAAACCTATATCAACATTAACATTGTCCATAAAGAAATACTTGAATCCAGCCTTTCCTTCAAAATTCATTTGTGAGTTGGTATAATCTCCTTTAATCATGATAGCGTTGGCTAATCCATAGACTGAATATTTGGTTCGGCTTTCCATCATGAATTTGTTTCCAACCGTTCTCTGTTTGCTTTCCTGTTCTTCCTGGTCATATTTGGATAATAATTCACTAAATTCTTTATCACTCTTTTGATCGTTGAACCATAAGTTATCTCTAACACCTTCAACAATTAGGGTATAGACTGCCTTTTCAATTGCTTGAGTTACTGCAAGACTTACTGGTTCGTTTTGGGTAATTCCCATATCAATTTCTAAGAGTCTATCAAGGTCAATGTATCGAAAAAAACTTCCATTAACACTTGTGTATAGTATATTCTTTGAGGTGTACACCGTTTTCAGAATTTCTCCTGTCATACTCGATACTACGCGCAAATAGACTGTCACACGGTCTTGTCTATATTGGGTTGAGGCTCCTAAACCGAAATATCTTGCGCCAATACCTCCCGTCATTACATTACTGTCATAAGAAATGATACCACCTTCAAGTAAGATTCCTGCATATAGTAAAGGTGGGAGTTTGTCATCTAATTTTGTCTTGCCATCATCTGCAACTTGATATTCCTTTCTTGTAGAGCGGATAATTTGTCTTTCGTTTAACACATCGGAGATGTTTTCGCGTTCGATAGGCCGAAACCATTGACTGTCTTCCAATGCTTTCAAGACAATTGAAGTCGTTCCTTGTGGAATCGCTGTGCTCCAGCTTCCACCATTGTCCTGCATTTTGTATTGTCCAGTTTGGTCCTTGAATTTGTATAATCCAATCACAATTTTTTGATGAGGTCTTGGAAGTTCTTGTAATTTCTTTGTGTAAGGTGTTACTTCTCCCAAGGTCGATTGTTCTCCCATTACAGGAAGATTCATTACTGTTCCACAATTTTGCAATAATCCAAGAAAGCAGAAAATCAGTAAAATTCTATAATTTTCTAATGTTTTCATGATATGCATATTTAATTAGGTACTGTAATCTCTGATTGTTCTCCTGTGCTAGTATTTAGAATATTAATAATTAAAACCCTTATCGGATTGGATTACTTGCAAATACATGGAGCCAAAAACGTAAGTTCCCGGTTTGAGTTCACCGTCACCCAATTGATCTCCAAATAGTTTTTGAGATAATCGGCTAATTAGTTGTCTGTTAAGGCTTTGTGTGAAAGAGTCTAAGGAATTAAGATCATCAAATAGGTTGTCGGTCCCAGATGACTTAAATTGGTTTTGGCTGGTTGCAGAAGTTAAAAGCCAATTGTAGTTAAATGTATCGCCTCCAAATGCTGGATTAATCGGTTTGTAGACGAATTGCTGCGCATTGCTACACATCACTATGAGTAGAGTAATGACGATGATGCATTTTGTTTTCATGGTTTTATGGTTTTATGGTTTGTTATTTAGTATATAAATCCCTCATCATTCAATTTTTTTTGTTGGGCATATTTATTAAGTCTAGAAATGCTTTCTTCCACGGCCATTTGCAGATAATCCTCATCTGGTTTAGAAAGAAAGCTGAATATAGAAGAGTCGGCAACATCCACAGAGATTTGCGTACTATTTCTATTGGTTGGAATTTCGGTAACTATCAAGGTGAATTCGTACTTAATTGCATTGAGCGTCATGAAATTGTAAAGTTTTTCGTAGAAATCTCGTCCAACTTTTGTTCTTGTTTCATCGATGGTAAGTCCTTTCAATACGATGTCTTCTTCTTCTATTTTTTCTCTGGAAGTAGATGATCTTTTCTCTAGAATTTGAGAATTAATAATCAAACTATCTTTTGCAAGGACAGTACTATTTTTCTCATCTTTTATAAATAGGAAGACCTTCAGTCCATCTTTTGCACTGAGGTTAATAATGGTTTCTGAAAGTTTTTTTCTTTCATGTGGCATCAAGGTGAATTTGTTTCCCTGCTGAGATGTTGAAAGATTATTGCTTTGATCTCCTTTTATTACCAAAAAGAGGTAGTTTAATGAACAATATATTTCACTATTATTGATTGCTAGTGCTTTAAGATGAAGCTTTCCCTCGAAGTCACTTGCTTCAATTTTTGCAGATAAATTTGGAATTTGTCCGTAGACTGATGCTGACAACATTAGGATGTAAGCAAATAGTATTGGAAATATATTTTTCATGGTTTTTGGTTTTTTAATGACTAATAATTTCTTACGAAAATCATTTTGTCATTGGTTTTCAGGTTGATTTTCATTCCATTGGAAATGCTGTTAGCACCTGTAATATCAATATAATTGTTGCTTCCCTGTATCTGAATATTGGTGTCCGATTTTTTATTTTCGGGATTGATGAGAAGTGTATTATTATAATCCCCAAGTTGGGTGATTGCTATTTCGCTTGACGAACTTTTGTCAATCAATGTCACATCATTGATGTGTCCATATTGGATAACAGTTGAGCTACTCTTGAAATCAGTTTTTGAAAGATTGTTTTCTAAGAGATCCAAAACATTGTTGCTGTTGATCTTTTGAAGGTCGACATTTTGCCCAAAAGTAATAGTACTCCAAAACAAAGCGATTGAATATATTATTAATGTTTTCATGTTATAAGTTTTATGATAAAACGGAAGGAGTTTTATGAACTCCTTCCTATTTTTGAATGATGTGTTGATTGGTTAGCAACCTCCACCTCCAGGATTTGTTGGAGCACATTTAGGATCTGGTAAAGCTGGTACACATGTTGCGCCACCACTAGGATCGCTTGTTTGGAAAATAGTTTGGTTGTTTCCGTTACCAAGTTGGACACCAGTATGAGTATGGTCATCACCTAATTGAGTAACTTTGATGGTGTTATCACAGCCTTCTTGAGTGTCTTTCGCATAGTTGTTGTCACCAACTTGTTTTTGCCAAATATCATTTCGATCTCCAGTTTGTTTAGCGATAAGTTCGTTACCGTCACCAACTTGCTTTTGCCAAACAACATTATCATATCCGGTTTGATTTGATCTAGCTGAATTGTTTTCACCTTCTTGATATTGAGTTACTGTGTTTCTTTCACCTAATTGTGAAGAAATTGATGAGTTATCGTCTCCATATTGTTTTTGTGAAGATTTATTCTCGTTACCTTCCTGTACTGACTTAGCCCAGTTGTCATTTCCTTCTTGATACTGGATAATGTCATTCATGTCACCACATTGTTTTGCATAGACTCCATTTCTGTCTCCCATCTGAGTTTGTTTGATTTTGTTATCATCTCCCAGTTGTTTTGAGTAAGAAGTGTTAAGGTCACCAACTTGTTTTGTTTTATTGGAATTTCTTTTTCCACTTTGATAAGCAGTAGCGGTGTTTTCATCGCCAATACTTTCGATTTTATCGGTATTTCTTCTACCGTATTGTTTCACGGATGCTTCATTAGAATCTCCATTTTGAAGGATAGAATTTCCGTTTTTGAAGCCATGTTGCGAAACATTTGCCTTGTTAAGATCTCCGTACTGTTTTGTAAGATCATCATTGTTTTGTGCAAACCCATAGGTTGCGAACAGTAGTGCAATTGCACTGGTAAATAATTTACTCATGATATAAGTTTTATTGGTTAGTGAGACAAAGGTATCGTCTCTCAATACACAAAGAAATCGCCTAAATTCATGAAATTTTAAATTCATTTAAATTAATGATGAAGCTACGGGGATTTCCCCCTTCGTGTCGCTGTCATATATATAAGGTGTTATAAACTTAGTTTTCCTAAATTTGCATCCTTATAATTAAAGATATACCATGCGTACAAAATCAACAGGTAAAAAGAAAATTAATATTGTCACACTAGGCTGCTCGAAGAATGTTTATGATTCCGAGGTTTTGATGGGGCAATTACAAGCCAATGGAAAAGATGTGGTTCATGAAGATCGTGGAGATATCGTAGTGATTAACACTTGCGGATTTATAGACAATGCAAAAGAGGAGTCTATTAATACTATTCTTGATTTTGTGGAAGCCAAAAATAGAGGAGAAGTTGAAAAAGTTTTTGTGACCGGTTGTTTGTCGGAGCGATACAAACCAGATTTATTAAAGGAGATTCCTGATGTGGATCAATATTTTGGTACTCGTGATTTGCCATTGCTTTTGAAACATCTTGGAGCAGATTACAAGCACGAATTGGTTGGTGAAAGACTGACGACGACACCAAAGCATTATGCTTACCTTAAAATTTCAGAAGGATGTGATAGACCATGTTCGTTTTGTGCTATTCCTTTGATGAGAGGCAATAATGTTTCTACACCCATTGAGAATTTGGTGGTGGAAGCACAGAAATTAGCAAAAAAAGGAACTAAAGAATTAATACTTATCGCACAAGATCTTACCTATTATGGTCTTGATTTGTATAAGAAAAGAGCTTTAGGAGATTTATTAAAAGAGCTTGTAAAAGTTGAAGGAATCGAATGGATTCGTTTGCACTATGCTTTTCCAAGCGGTTTTCCGGAAGACGTTTTGGATTTGATAAAAAATGAGACCAAAATTTGTAATTATATAGATATCCCACTTCAACATATCAATTCTGATATTTTGAAATCGATGAAGAGAGGCACAACGCACGAAAAAACAGATGCACTTCTTGCTAAATTCAGAGAGAAAGTTCCAAATATGGCAATTAGAACGACTTTAATTGTCGGTTATCCAGGTGAAACTGATGAAAAGTTTCAGGAGCTTAAAGATTGGGTTAAAGAGCAAAGATTCGATAGGTTGGGTTGTTTTACTTATTCTCATGAAGAAAACACTTCTGCTTTCGAGTTAGAAGATGATGTTCCACAAGAAGTAAAGGAGAAAAGGGTAGAAGAGATTATGGAACTGCAGTCCCAGATTTCTTGGGAAAAGAATCAAGAGAAGATAGGGAAGGTCTTCAGGTGTATCTTTGATCGTAAGGAAGGAAATTACTTCGTAGGAAGAACCGAATTTGATTCTCCTGATGTTGATAACAGCGTTTTGGTCTCCGCTGAAGATACTTATATTTCTATTGGAGAATTTGCGGATGTTAAGATAATTTCAGCAGAAGAATTCGATTTGTACGGAGAATTAGTATAGTTTTATTTTTCTTAAATCACACATTGTCAATTTGATACACTTGTTTTGTTAGAGTTGATTTTAGATGGAGTTAATTATCTTTAACTTTTTAACATGTTTTTTAACACTTTTTAACAACCTATTGTAAATTACTTACTGCAAGCGGTTTTCGAAGGTTAGGGTTGGCTTTTTAACATAATTTTAAGGAATGAAAGTCAATAAATTTTAGGGAGTTGAATTGTCGGACTAAATTTGCCCCATCAAAACCCCTAAAATTCAAAATGAGATGAAAAGATTCATTCTTGTAATCATCATGATGATTTCAACCTTTGGAATTTATTCCTTTACGAATGGTTCCAACGAAGCGAAAACGAGTTTTGCCTCGTACTACCACGACAAATTTAATGGTAGAAAAACTGCAAGTGGAGAGATTTTTAACAATCAAGACTTCACCGCTGCACACAGAACTTTGGCTTTCGGTACGAAAGTGAAAGTTACCAATCTAAGAACTGGTCTTTCTACAATAGTTAGAGTTAACGACAGAGGACCTTTTCACTCTTCTAGAGCATTAGATCTTAGCAAGGCTGCTTTTGATGAGATTGGTAGTCTCGGTAACGGTACAATGCCTATCGAGTATGAAATTGTCAACGATTAA
>NZ_JBYVEB010000125.1:0-7633 GCF_058117085.1 Chryseobacterium sp. CG10_8
CCACAAAAGTCATAAAAGATTATAAATATAAGCTTTTGTGACTTTTGTGGTTTTATTTCTTTCATTAAACAAGAATAAAATAAACAACTGTTAATCCAAATTAAGTATGCTTTTTCTTATGATTCCGTCCCCACCAAACTAAAAATCCAGTGATGGGAAGACTGGCGCAAATCAAACTTGAAATTAAGGCAATTATTTTTCCAAAAATTCCTAAAATTGCCCCAACGTGAATATCATAATTCGCAGCAATATATTTTTCGCCTAAACTTCGTTTAGAATAAGGTCGATTGAGTAACAACTTCGCCGAATTTTCATCAAAAATCATCTCGCTATAGATGTAGTATTCTTGGTCAAGACCTCGCACATAGACTGTATAATTCGGGTGCTCTTCTTCTAAATCGCCCAAATGTTCGTGTCCCAAATCCATGGCATACGCACTTTCATTAGGATAATATTGCTCCACTTGATACGCCATTTTATCTAAGGTTTCAGCAGAACGCATTTCAATTGGGTCTTTGGTTTTGATGTGAGAATAATCTGGAAGCGCCGTTTCACCACCCGAAAACGCCCAATAAAACGTTGTTTGAATAAACATGAATGAATAAAACAATCCTGTAATGGCGACAATCAACGCTACAAACGAAGAATAAAATCCTAAAATACTGTGTAAATCGTAATTCTTTCGACGCCAATTTTTGATATTCTTCCATTGAAACCAAAAGCGTTGCTTTCTGGCTTTTCTGTTCTTCGGCCACCAAAGAATAATCCCCGAAATCAACATCAGCAAAAATATCAGCACTGGAATTCCTACTACATATTTTCCCCAAGTGGATTTCAGTAAAAAACTCCAATGAATGAATTTCACAATATTGAAAAATCCATTTTTCTCATCCTGAACCGAAAGCACTTTCCCTGAAAACGGATTGACATAAGCGCATTTGTAAACCACCAATTCATCGAAATAATTCCAAGCTTCGGGATTGGTTTCGTAATAATAGAATTTATAGGATTTGGTCTTATCTATAGGAATTTCAACCCAATGAATCGGATATTTTTCCTGAACTTGTTCATTGACTTTTTGCTCCAAAACTCGGATTGGAAGAACTTTTTTCTCAGAAATATTTTGTTCCTGATGATGAATAAAATCCTTCCTCAAATACGCTTGAATATCCTCCTTGAAAACAAATAAAGCACCGGTAATACTCACCACAAAAACTATAAAACCAATCCCTAAACCAAACCACAAATGCAATTTTCGCACCCATGCTTTGAAGTTTGATTTTTTGTTTTTGTTGGTGTTTTTGTTCATTCTATATTATGGTAATTGAACTCTTTTTGATAAATACGTTCAATTTTACTGCAAACATAATAAATGCTTTGTCATTCCGACGAAGGAGGAATCTCAATATTTTAAAATAGATTCTTCGACTACTTCACTTCGTTACGTGCTCAGAATGACAAAACAATATGATTATGACACAGCTAAAATTTTTAATTCAATTTTTAAAACTTATATTCTATCGACAATCTCCAATTTCTTGGCGCACTGTACATATAAGCATAGACTTGGTCTCCTGTTGCCCAATCTGAGAATGTATAGCCACCGTAATTTTTTCTATTGAATAAGTTATTTAAAATAAAATTGACATCAAATTTTCGGTGTGTGTATGATACTCCAAAATTCGTATCTACATAATCTGGTAATTTGTCCGACAAGTTTACGGACTGACTTGGGAACCAAGCTACTCTTCCTCCTTGATATTGGTAACCTGCAGAAATTCCGAATCCCTTCAAGAAACTATCCGAAAAACGGTAAGTCAACCACGTATTTTGAACATTTTTTGCATTTCCAGGAGAGGGCTTTCCGATGAAAGCTTCATTGGTATCTTTCACCGTTTTCGCATCAGTATAAGCATAGTTAATCACTGCGTTAAGACCTTTGAAAATTTCCCCTTTAATATCAGCTTCAAAACCTCTTGCTCTTTGTTCTCCATTAGCATAATTGTAAGGATAAGTAGGATTTCCATTGCTATCCATAAGTTCATGATCTTTATCTCCTACGATAATGTTCTTCCTTTTAATCTCGTATATAGCCAAAGTCGAATTCCATTTCCCACCAAACCAATCTTTTTTAAGTCCAAATTCAATATTTTGTCCTTTTAAAGGGGCTGCAACTGAAGTTCCATTGCTTGCATAGGTCTGGACAGATTGTGGTGTAAAGGTTTTGTCAAAAATTCCGTAAACAGAAAAATCCTTCTTGATTGAATAGCTTAAACCTACTCTTGGCGTAAATTCTCCAGCCGAATTAACCATCACTGGAATATACTTTCCAGTAATATTTGGATAACCTGCGTAGGTTTTTCCATTGGTATATCGACCTGCTAAAATAAGCCTTAACTTATTATTGAACATTTCGACCTGATCTTGGATGTAATATGAAGTATATTCAACACCTTCTTTATCATATAATGGAGCGTTTGAATCTAAAGTATAAAAATCGTCAGAAGGCAATATTGAAGGATCAATTCCATAAGTTGGATTGGAAATATCGAAAGGATAAGGCGTACCGAAATAAGTAAAATCGGCTTCATATTTTCGGTTTCCGTAGTCGAATCCTGCAATCAATTTATGCTTCATAGAACCCGTTTGCAAAGTTCCTCTTAGATAGGTTTGGAAAATATTATTATCTCCTTTTGCTTGCCAATTGCCTAAACTTCGGTTAAATATATTAGAATCCGTCGAATCAAAACTTCCCCAAAGATTACTTCCATCGTGATCCACATCCATGTAAGCATATTGTGCACTCCAAACCCAATCTTTAAAAATCTTTTGATCTAAACTTAAAAATAAGCTTTGATCTTTGATGGTAGTTTTCTTGAAATTAGGATCAAAAAAATTGAAATCAACTGGTAAATCTCCGTAACCTGATTTCGAAAACAAATAAGCTCCTGCTTGTGAAAATTTAAGTTGCTGATAAGTATATTGAGCAGTAAATGTCGTTGTTTTTGTTGGTCTAAATGTTAATGAAGGTGCTACAATTATTTTATTGTTTTCATCATTTTTCACCCAAGAATTGTTGGAACTTGCCATCAAATTAAGTCGATAATCTAAGACTCCTTTTTTCACTAAAACCCCGTCCAAATCCGCTTCACCGCGGTAAAGGTTGTAACTTCCTGTTGTAAACTTCACCGAATTATTGAATTTACCTGTAGGCTTTTTCAAAACAACATTATAAAAACCAGCCGGATCTCCCAAAGAACCCATAAAACCAGCCGGACCTTTCACAAATTCCACACGATCAACGACAGAAATATCTGGATTAATCGGTCCCCAAGTTGTTGTAGCGTTCATTCCGTTGATAAACGTCCCAATACTTGCACCTCTCATAAAAACATTAGAATAGACGTTATCCCAATGCTCTACTTTCCTCGCACCACTCACATTTCGTACAATGCCTTCCGACATATTAAGCGACATTTGGTCAGTAATAATTTGTCCGTTAATGGACTGTACATTTTGCGGAAGTTCCAAAATTGGTGTATCTAATCTTAAAGAACCCGAAACCTCATTAAGTTTGTATTTCTGATAATATTTGCCTTTGATAACAACTTCTTCAATCTCTTTACTCTTAGCCGAATCTTTCTTTTGTTGTGCTTGTGCAAAAAAGGCAGCGGTTAACAATGCCGGTATTACAACTTTCTTCATGTTCTCTATTTAGACTTAATTAAAATGCCGTGCAAAAGTAAAAATTAATTTCAACTATTTTTAATAATTCTAAATAAAATTTGTGATAAAAATCATAAAAAAAGAGAAGCCAAAACTTCTCTTTGATATTATATGTTAATTAAAATTTATCTTGCGTTAGACACATATTTCATCAGTTCTTTTCTTGAACTATCAAAGCTAAATGCTTCATACACCGTATAAAAGTTGGACTTATCTACACAGTTTCCATATAGCATCTTACCAGCTTCTAATTTTCCTTTGTCAAAACTAAAGGCGCTCAAAATATCTTTAATTTGAGCAGAAGTAAAGTAAGAACTTCTCACCTGCTGTTGAATAAACTGGAATTTGGAATCGTCAAACGAATTTCTTTGTAAAGATTTCATGAAATTACCAAACTGACTGTTATTCATCACGTTGTTGCCATAGTTTCCGTAACCATTTCCATTACCGTTGTTACCATAATAACCACCGTTATTTCCATTGTTACCGTAATATCCACCATTGTTACCGCTATTGCCATAATAACCACCATTGTTGTACGGATTATTCCAAACATCATCCCACTCGCTGTAACCGTAAGACTGCATTTGGACTGGATAAGAGTCTAAAAGATATAATCCTTGATTACTAAAAAAGTCTAAAACAAGTCTTCTATTGTTTTGTACATTGATCCTTGTTCTGTACACCAAATATCCGTCTTCGTAGATTGAAATAGGTAATCTCCCTGAATTCAAATCAAAAAATCTGAATTTTCCTGAAGCATTGCTTATCATTTGCTCTCCAATTTCTACAGTAAAATATCCACGTTCCGGAATTCTCAAAAACACTTCAGAATTTCCGTAGTTATCATGCCATCTGTAATTTCTCACAGAAATGTTTTTATTGATATTGGAATTCGGTTTGTTCCCTTGATTTTTGTAATTAGAATTATCTAAGACATTACCGCTTCTTTTTGCTTCAGAACTATTTGTTGCACTTTTGTTAACCGTGGCATCACTTCTTCTTGTTTGCATTTCGGTACGGCTTGCTTCGTTTTTCAAAAGCTCTCCTGCTTTTCCTGCCTCTTGTGCAAAAATGGAAAATCCAATTAATAAAACACAAGTTGTAAATATCTTTTTCATGACTTTAAATTTTAAAGGTTATGTAGAGTGATATTCTACAAGTGTGCCAAAACCTCCTATTTTAGGGAATTTACTGAAATTTGTAACTTTATTTTATCTTCGTTTAACCTATTATAAAATACGACATCTAAGAAATTTTATTCAAAAAAAATAGAAATTTTCAAATACCATTCAATGAAATTTATTTTTTAAGAATTCTCAAAGAAACTTTTTGTTCTGTTTTCCCCTTCAAAGTCAAAATATAATTTCCTGTTTTAAGCTCAGAAATATTTAATCTTTCAGACTTTAAAATAAAGGATTTTATTAATCTACCATCTATTGCGTAGATTTCGGCAGTTGTAAAGTCAGAGAGATCGCCAGAAATATGGATTTCATCTTCCACAGGATTTGGAAATACAAAAAGTGATTTTTTAAGGTCAACATTTTCAACTCCTAAAAAAGTTTTGCTTAATGCAACTGCGCTATTGGTGTCTTGATTGATACTGTATGAAGGTACTGTGATATTACCTGCAGTGGTCGTTAGCAGAGGATATCTTTCAATGTTGTCATAATAAGTATAAGTGGTATTGGTCATTGTTCCGATATTGACAGGAACAAAAATGACAACAAACAAACTGAAATTTTGAACAGATTTAACACGCAAAACATTTGGGTAGGTATTAGGTCCTATTACCAACGTTCCACTTGCATCAGCAGAATTAACAATAGTTCCAGAAAAAGTTCCATTATTTCCAGAATAAGAAAAAGTTCCTGCGGCGGTATCATTATTGGTACTACCATAGCTTGTAGGATACACCATTGCTGTTGCATTATCGGTAGTAAAATTAAGCGTAGCACCGGAGGTGACTGCACCAGTAATTTCAAGTTTTGAAGTGGAAGATTTGTAATAAGTAATCGCTCCACTTGCATCTGTTGCTTTAAGGGTAGAACCAGGATAACTTGACACTTCGGTTGCAGACGGAGTTGAAAAAACGGTATTTGCAGCAGCTCCCGAAGTTAAAGCCGCATTGTTAAAAGTCACCCCACTTCCTGTCGCAGAATTATCTGGTGTCCCATTAACGACTACATTATTAACTGTATTACCAGAAATAGGATTATGAGCAGCGTAAGTAACAGTAGTTTGAGCAAAACTCACATTGAAAACACTGATCGATAAAATGAGTAAAAATTTTTTCATAAGAATATAGTTTTAGTAAAGTTAATAAAAAAAGAGAAGCAATTGCTTCTCTTTTAATTATTTAGTCAAACGTTTAAGTTTATCACAAAACTAACTATGCATGAATGGATCTCTTACCAGTCGCATCTAAAGCCGCTTCTTTTACAGCTTCTGCATATGTTGGATGTGCATGAGACATTCTTGTTAAATCTTCTGCACTTGCACGGAATTCCATTGCGGTAACTCCTTCTGCAATTAAGTCAGCTGCTCTTGCTCCAATCATATGGAAACCAAGAATTTCGTCCGTTTTTTCGTCTGCAATAATTTTTACAAAACCATCGGTATCACCAGAAGCGCGGCTTCTTCCTAAAGCTCTCATTGGGAAAAAACCCACTTTGTAAGCTACACCCTCTTCCTTCAATTGCTCTTCAGTTTTACCAACTCCTGCAACTTCTGGCCAAGTGTAAACAACACCCGGAATTAAATTATAATTGATATGCGGTTTTTGTCCTGCCAAAGTTTCAGCTAC
Source organism: Chryseobacterium sp. CG10_8 (assembly GCF_058117085.1). Lineage (NCBI taxonomy): Bacteria > Pseudomonadati > Bacteroidota > Flavobacteriia > Flavobacteriales > Weeksellaceae > Chryseobacterium > Chryseobacterium sp. CG10_8. The sequence goes on from NZ_JBYVEB010000125.1 coordinate 6,533, forward strand.
GAAAATACCTTCTTCTTCAGCTTTGTGAGCCAACATTGCACCTTTGATTACATCTCCGATTGCATAAATATTAGAAACATTCGCTTGAAGATGGTCGTTAACTTTCACTCTTCCTCTTTCGTCTAAATCAACTCCAGCTTTTTCAAGACCTAAACCATCTGTATAAGGCTTTCTACCTACAGAAACCAAACAATAATCTCCTTCGAAAGTAACTTCTTCTCCTTTTTTATTTTTAGCCGTAACTTTTACGGTATCTCCATTTCTTTCTACTGCAGAAACCGCCGTTGAAAGTTCAAATTTCATTCCTTGTTTTTTCAGAACTTTTTGCAATTCTTTAGACAAAGCACCGTCCATTCCAGGAATAATTTTGTCCATGAATTCGATTACTGTAACATCAGAACCTAATCTTTTGTAAACAGAACCCAACTCTAAACCGATAACTCCGCCTCCAATTACTAATAAATGTTTTGGAACTTCTTTTAGATTTAAAGCTTCTGTTGAAGTAATCACTCTTTCCTTATCCAAAGAAATAAATGGTAAAACTGATGGTTTAGAACCTGTTGCAATAATGGTATATTTTGAATCGATAACTTCAGATGAGCCATCATTTTTAGTAACTTTAATTTGAGTCGTGCTTTCAAAACTACCAACGCCTTCAAAAACAGTAATCTTATTTTTGTCCATCAAAAATTGAATCCCTTTCGTGGTCATGTCAACCACTCCATTTTTACGTTCAATCATTTTAGCCAAATCAACTTTCGGCTCGTTGATGATAATTCCGTAACCCGCAAATTCGTGTTTTGCTTTTTCAAAATGTTCTGAACTGTCCAAAAGTGCTTTTGAAGGAATACAACCAACATTAAGACATGTTCCACCCAAAGTAGAATATTTTTCAATAATTGCAGTTTTGAAACCAAGTTGCGCACATCTAATTGCAGCAACATAACCTCCAGGACCAGAACCGATTACGGTAACATCGAATTGTGACATTATAAAATTGTTTAGAGTTTAGAATTTATATTTTATGATGGCGAATTTAAGAAAATTTATTCGTCCTGAAAAGTCGGAAAATGGGTTTATATTTAATCCGACAATAAACAA